>DAIDKT010000118.1 GCA_027449905.1 Legionellales bacterium | reverse complement strand
GTTCATTGTAATCATAGTCCTTACAGTTTGGACGACATTGACTGTTTTAGCCCTTTTACCCCTTTTTTACGTCTTTTTCAGGCTCATTTCCATTGGAAACAGATTCTTATTTGAGGCTCATCTTGTGTTGGAAGAGACTACGATTTTAAAAAAATCACAGGGTCTACTATAATGTAATAGACTAATCTTTTCGAGCCCCGATCATGACTACACGACCCTTACATATCAATACCCCCATCGCGTACTCACAGTACCTGGAAAATGAGTACGGATACTCCGTGTTTTTTAAATTGGATGTATTGCAACCATCATCATCCTTTAAACTACGCGGAATTGGCCGACTATGTCAGCATTATGCGGAGCAGGGTAGGACGCGGTTTGTGGCATCGTCCGGGGGCAATGCGGGTATATCGGTTGCTTACTGTGGAAAAAAATTGGGGATACCAACGACCGTCTTTATTCCGTCAACCAGCCATCAAATCTATATAGACGAAATCAAACTTTATGGTGCAGAGGTCATTGTTGCTGGAGATGTTTGGGATGATGCGCATCTTGCCGCCTTAAATTTTTCAGAAGCTCATCACGCGGCTTATATTCCACCATTTGATCACCCACTCATTTGGGAAGGTCATGCGACCTTGATCCAAGAGGTCGCTGATACAGGATTAAGACCGGATGCCATTTTAGCCGCAGTCGGCGGTGGTGGCTTAGCCTGTGGTATCCTAGAAGGAATGCACCAACAAGGATGGCATGATATACCGCTGATCGCAGTCGAAACATTAGGAGCCGATTGTTTTTCTCAATCGATGCAAGCACATAAAATGGTGACACTCGAAAAAGTAACCAGTAAAGCAACCAGTTTAGGCGCTAAACATGTGACGCCGCGGTTATTGGAATGGACGCGGGTGCATGAAATCAAGTCGCTGGTCGTGACCGATGCAGAAGCAGAAATGGGCGCACGTTCATTTGCCAAGGATAAGCGTGTTTTAGTTGAATTATCTTCCGGCGCTCCCTTGTCGATTGTGTACAGTAATCACGTTGCGCTTGAGTCATATCACACGATTTTAGTCGTGGTTTGTGGTGGGGTGAATACCACATTTTTTAGTTTATGATGATAGGTGATGCTTGGTAATTATTTTATTTCTCGACTTTAGCCGTTGTTCCTGAGTCTTTAGTCATAAGAAGCTGCGTAGCACGAGTCTCAAATGCCAGTCTAAAGCAAAAAATTAAACAATCAGTTTGTATTCTATCGGACGTAACTACGTCCAGTTAGTTTAGACAACATTTTTTGAATTTTACCCCACTTCCACAATGACAAGGGTCATTTCGACCTATTTTAGGAGTTGATCGAATAAGTGTAGCTGGAGTTTTAGATTCAAACTGGTCATGGTATCCTGTATTCCACATGCTATGTTGTGAATCTTGCTCAATATTCAGCAGACGAGACGGTTTTTTGCTGAATGCGCTCATCCAAAGCATTTCTTGCTCGACATCGTCGATTGGTAAATGGAAGTGGTCATTGTAAACATGCCTGTTCAAGCATTCCTCTTTACCCATTGCCAGCATACGATTTATCCAAGCTTTATCAACACAGAATGTATCAACTTTGTCTTCTTCAAAAGCTTTATTGATTTCTTCCATCAGTTCTTCGGGATAAATATCGGAAGCAGTTTCAACAAGACGCGTCACAAAATCTTCATCATCAGCTAAAGGAGAATGAAACAACGTGCGAATATAATTAATCAACTCATCGCGCTTAAGCTTGTCTAACGCGACAAGGCCTACAAGACTTTTTAATGCGGCATTTCGAGACCATTCATTTAGGTTTGGATTCTCAATTAATTTTGTTATCGCAACTAAATCATCGTTGAAAGTAGAAACAATGAATCTTGCCAAAGCTTCTGTAATACAATCGCCTAATAGTTCCTCAGGCCATTCATCTGGCAATGAAGCAAGCTCAAGAACATAAGGGAATGCTTCTTTTTCTCTGAACTTTGACAATATATACAAAGAAAAAGTGTAATCCATTTGATAATCATCAACGGCTTCAAAGTTTGAAATCGTATCTTTCAAAATGGACAACAAATAAGGAGTAATTGCTTCCTGCTGCTCTAATGCTGCATTTAATGCCTCTTTCGGAAAGCAGCCATTAGGATCATCGAAATGATTTAGAATGTCTTCAATATGCATAATAATCCAATTATTTGTTAGCGGTTCTTAAATCTGTCTTCGTTGAATTTGTACCGCGCTATTATTACATATAGTGATGTCTTTGCAACGCCAATTTTCCATTGATAATCAAGCCTTTTTCACCATCAAAGAATTAATAAGGATGTGGCATGGACTGGGAAGTTGAGTTGATAAAGTTATATCTGTTCATATGTAAACATTATGAAAAAAATTTATCAATATATTGCCTGAGAATGGCTTATTATGCCGATTTAAAATTTAGTGATGAAGAGGTCATAACCTTGTATCTTTATGGGATAATTGAAGGAAATCGCTCATTGAAAACGATCCATCGATATGCTCAAAAACACTTGAATGCCTGGTTTCCTCATCTACCAGCATACAAAGCATTTATTCATCGAATTAATCAACTGCATGATGTTTTTTCCCCATTAGTAGAACTTATTTGCGAGCAGCTTATCAAGACAAAAAGCGCTGAGCAGCTGGTCGGTCTTACTGATGCTATGCCAATTGTTATGGCTCAGCGAGGTCGGCGTTTTCATGCAAAAGTAGCGCCAGAAATTGCCACAAACAATGGATATTGTGCTACCAAAAAAATGCATTATTATGGGGTAAAATTACATGCAGTTGCTAGCCGAGTAAAGGAAGGGTTACCTGCTCCGGTATGCTTGGGTCTTACGAACGCAGGCATGCACGACCGAAAAGATTTTGAACAAATCCTTCCTTTTTTACCAGAAAATATGCAGGCCTGTTCCGCTGATAAAGCCTACCAAGTTGCAGATGAACCTATTCATCAAGAGCAACATGTTACATTGTTCACGCCTGTCAAAAAAGAAAAAGGACAAACTCATTTGGATGCAGCAGATCAATGGCTATCAACCGCCATTTCCCAGGTCAGACAACCTATCGAGTCTTTTTTCAATTGGATTCATGAAAAAACAGGTATTCAGATTGCAAGCAAAGTTAGATCTTACAAGGGTCTAATGGTGCACGTATTTGGAGGGCTATCGGCTGCCTTGTTTATTATGTTGGAGAAAACAGTATGTGTCTAATTTTTAAGCTTTAGATTGGCATTCAAAGGGTGATCTATTAAAAGTTATTTCAATTTTCGTTTAGGGACGTCGCCTACCAAATAATAGAATGCGTCCTTTTTTATATAGACTTTCTCTTAAAGGCGCCCTATGGTGTTCTGTTAACTATACCCATCGGACCTGAAGATGCGAACTATGCAAGTTTTAAGCGTTGAAAATTATCATTAATGCGGCACCTCATAATGTCTAAGTACAAGCCGATATTGTCAAAAAATCCAAGGATGGCTTCTGTAAAGTCAGAA
>DAIDKT010000117.1 GCA_027449905.1 Legionellales bacterium | reverse complement strand
GTTCATTGTAATCATAGTCCTTACAGTTTGGACGACATTGACTGTTTTAGCCCTTTTACCCCTTTTTTACGTCTTTTTCAGGCTCATTTCCATTGGAAACAGATTCTTATTTGAGGCTCATCTTGTGTTGGAAGAGACTCTATCAAGCAATATATTAATCTTTTTGCTATAATTGTAGTAATTATTGATAAAATGTAACTCCTCAAGTTGAACGAATGTCTGCTTGAATGCTGTGAAGGATTTTCAAAAGAGAATACGATGCAACAACACCGAGATGCAAAAGCGTGGGAAATTCAGCTTGATTCCGAGTTATTTCGATATCAACTTCGTGCCATAAAACGCAAGAATGAAAAGAATAACCATGCCGAATTTGTGTTTCCCCAAGCAGTTTCGATGCGTCTGGATCTTGTGGCTCATATTTTTAACCAATTAAAAACCCTTCAGCACAACAAAAACCTTGACTTAGCCACCAACCCGTTATCGGCGTCACACGACGCGTCTGCCAGTTCCCAAGTACCAACAAGGTGGCTAGACCGCACCGTCCGCATGGAAACTAATCCTCGTGACAAAGAAATGAGAGAAGGAGTGGTTGAAATATATTATTCCCAAATGTTAGAGATTAAAGATGAACAAGGATTAGAAAGAATTCAGCAAGAACTTGCGGTTTACCTCGATTGCATCAAATCATTGGAAGAAATAGCAGATGGTGCCCCACAAAAATCAATTCAAGCTGTTCAGGACGATAAGAAAAAATTATTCGAGATTTTTTCTCCCGAAGATCTGGTAACATTTCAAACAGAAATAAATGAGAAACGGGACAAGTTGCGTCAAGCAAAAATGGACGCCATTGAGCGAGAGTTAAACGAGTTCCGCGAGCAAAGTAGCACCCCATTCCGTGGTTGTGACTTTATATTGTCAGCCTGGCAAGCCATCCAAAACTTCTTTGTATTTTTGCTCGAAAAAATGACGGGTAAAAATCCAAAACCAGCCCCTTTTAATCAAAAGCCTGCTCCGAGGAAGACCGATGCAAATGATGAGTTTATCGCTCCGATAGCAGGGAAACGGAAAAATTGAAAAGCCAACGCATGTGATTTCAAATCACCCCATGTTTGCATCCTGATCAACATCAACAAGTCCAATATTTTAATCTTATTGTTGAATTTTATGACATAAATGAGCTATAATCGATTGAAACAAGCCTGTTAGATCGTCCCCTATGCCCATTTTTGGTCCCATCGTTGTTGCTAACCCAAAAGAGTCTCCATCTGATGAACAGACTTTTTCCTGGTATAAGATCCACCTTGCTGAAGAAGGCGGTGTGATCCAGTCGATTGAAAAGGCTCCAGCAGATACCTCTCAATCTGGTCGTTTTCCAGATAAACAAAAGTTCAAGACATTAGAGCCTGAGAGCTGGCCAGATAAATTACCGGTTATTCACGATTTGATTCAAAAGCAAACGGGACTAGATAGCACCTTTCTTTTACAGATTTTAAAGACAGACCGCCATCAACTGCGCCGATTTCGCTTTAGAAAAACCCAAGGACACCAACCATTGAAAGTCCTTGAACCGGACACATACAACAGTGAGCAACAGGTTTGGGGAAAGCCTCCGTATGATACACCTATTAACCACCAAAAATTCCCCACATACAATATTAACATTAACAGTGATTTTATTTATTTAATACCTGGATCTTCTGAACAACTCGCAACAATTAGAAATAGTTTTGACGCGCAATACATGATATATCAACAAGAATTAGCGGCTGCGGAAGCTGCTGCAGCTGCCGCAAAGAAAGACAGGGAAATACGCGAGCACAGAACACCAATGATTAGTTTTTTTTCAGATGGTGCAGTGCCCGTAGATGAAAATCAAGATCTCGTAGATTTTCGTCTGGAGCTCACAAGTAATCATTACTTGGTACAATTATGGGAAGAATTAAAACAACGAGCTTTTGGATTTAACTACGACCAAGGTTATCCCTTTTTGAATTTTGAACCTGAAAATTTTGAGACCATAAAGGGACTTTCTTCCACCACAGAAAACCTTAAAGGACTGTCCCAAGCCTTCAAAAATACAGAAATAGCTCAAAAATATAAAAAAATAAAACTGTCAATTGAGGCAATTAATTTAATTAAAAAAATGCTAGATAATGCTAATGAAACCCAATTGAGCAACAAACTAACTTATCCTTCATGGAATAGAACCTACTCTTACATACTACGTGAAATGGCTTTTAGCACGAGAGAACGTGATGCAATTGATCCTAATATAATAGAAGATGAACTTGAATTGGAAACTCGTGTTTTTTATGACAGCTATGTTGGAAATAAGGAAAAAGCGCAAATCAATTTGATAAGAAGCTTACTGGTGTTGGAATGGTTATTGAATGCAAATCAATACATAGAAAAGACGCGACAATCTTCCGCCACCCTAATCGGATTAAAAGAGATTGAACATTATATTGCAACTGAAATAGTGAGTCTATGTAGACATGATCATATCATGAGTACTGAATTTACGGCTGCAAGTCCCGGGTACCAAACAGTTTGTAACCTCATTAGGATGGTGTGGTTACTTCCTGATGATTCCAGCAAAAAAGATGAATTGAAAGATTTATGCAGGGTTTTTAAACTACACCCCAACTTAATCGGTATGTATCCATTTCCCCCCCAGCAAAAGATAGAACTTGCTCGCCAATGCATTGAAAATAGCCTACAGGATCTTTCAGACCCGAAGAATATCTACAAAATAAATATTTGTATTCGCAGCTTGCACATCGACCCAAACGAAAAGTTCGAAATCTTCACGCTAATTGAGTTTACATCGTTACTTGCAAAAAAAATTAATAAGCACGAAACAAGTGAGATTTATAACCTGCTAAAAATTATATGGAGACTTCCTTCTTCAGCTGAAAGAAACAGCCTTTTAGAAAGCTTCAAACAACTAAAATTGAATCCCACTGTCATCACCACACTTGATTTTATCGATCATGATACAACAGAAAGCTTAAAAAAGCGCTGCATTGAAGATATACAAGAGATTGCTGATCTAAGAAAAAAAGACCACAATACGGAAGTTGAAGCTAGAATTGACTTCATGACCACCGATCGGCAACAAAATCTAATCAGCTGTCTGGTGAATCAGATCCCTAAAAATGAATCGGTTATTTATGATACCCTCATCAAGTTATGGCATTCTAACATTCCATTCGCAGTCCATCAGGTGAACCCGGGATCAGTCATTGCATATGAAGATTCAGAATTTAATAAAATTTTTTTAAAATCCTATGCAACCCTTAAATTTGATTCATTCGATGAACAAAGATTTATTGTACAAGGATACTGTTATAAAAGATTAAAGCTTCGAGAGAAAATTCAAGCATCCGAATTTGGAAAAGCAGTGATGCAACAACTAGCTTCCCTCGAGAAAAACAGTCATAGCCGTTCACCATTCGCCTATGGCAGTGCTGCCAAACTGCAACTGCTAGAAAGCGAGATAAATAAATTATTTGCTAATTTTGATCCACATACCTTGAGTGCGGATGAAGATGTGAAGACAGAACTGGTTGAGGCATGCTTTAATCCCCAAAAAGACCTATACAATGCGTTCAATCAACATCGATTTTCGTGGTCCGGTACAGCAAATGCACCGACCGGGAGTATTTTGAGGATTAGTTTGGCGTATGTAAAGGCGGAGTTAGAAGCAGTAATTCCTAAAAGCGAGGGGGATAAAAGTATAACCACGTTAATTGAACAAATTGATGCGCTAGAGAAATCGAGCCACAGCTACCTGCCATGGAACTATGGAAGTCAGCGCAAATTGTATTCGGTTTTGCAAGCTATAATTACATTAAAAAACGACTGCCGCAAAAAACACCAAGAATTCAACAAAAATACTGTTATTAACGCTATCAAAACAGACCAAAGCATCATTCGCAATGCGCTCAATCAGCATCGTTTTTTTGCTGGCTCAACTCCAGCGCCTGAGTTAAAAAGAGTCATCAATGCAATTATAGAAGAGGAGCCTAAGAATAAATTAAGTTAACGAGTAACTCCCCCCTCGACTTTATGAAATTTTTACGCATTCCCGTGGCTTGACCACAAGTTCCACAAATTGATCACAATGGACACCGACTTTCGTCGGTAATTCGTTTGATTTTAGATTGAAGTGAAAATTATCATTTTTGGGCTAGAATTAGATATTTCATAAAGTCGAGTCCCCAGCAGTAGATAGTTTTGATTTTAATTAAACCGAATTGATTCTATCTAATCCTGAACGCAGTGAAGGATTACGTACCTGGGGGGTAATAATTTATTATTGGTTTTGGATTGATTTTCTTGAAAATATTAATCAAAATCCGTTTTTTAGCTCAGGGTTACTTTAAGGAGATGATTAGTGCTTAATATATTGGAAGTTAATGCGAAATTGGATCAAGTACTCGCTACAGAGAATGCGGCAGAAGAAAGGGTAGAAGCAAGTTTGCAACCCGTTTTTACTCTGCCGGATCCTGAATCAGGTCATGTATTTGAAATTACACCAAATTATTTACAGCAACAGATTGGCTTATTAGCTAATCAATTGATACGTGATATGCAAGGTAAACGCGTTTTACTGCTTGGATTGATGGATGGCGTACGATTTTTTGCTGGTGAACTGTTACGCGCCATAAAGTTAGAGAATCAATCTAAAAACCCGCAAGATCAATTTAAAATAGAATATACAACCGTCCGTACGTCAAGCTATGAGCAGACCAAATCTGGCAACTTGACAATTGATTCGCTCAAAGTAAAAGTCGGCAGAAGGATTGTGGTCGTTCTTGATGATATTCTGGATACAGGTAACACATTGGCTGGCGTGATTAAATCTTTGGAATCCAAGGGTGCCAAAGAAGTATACACCATGGTCTTGTTTGACAAGGTTATTGAGGGTAGAAACTTAAGAAATGCTGACTATTGCGGAGTTCGTGTATCACCTGATCATTTTTATGTTGGTGCGGGCATGGATTATTTGACAGATTATCTCAGGGAATTGCCTACGCTTTATGCGGTGGATCACAGCACCTTGTTAACCGAAGAAGAAAAAGCAATTGTATCTCAGAAGCATGCATTAAATACTGAGTTGGAGAAAATCATTGCTGCTGCACAACCCCAAAAAGCATCGGGCCCATTATCTCAGTCAATATTTACACTTCATAAAAGCAGGGATGCTCTGCCTACTACTGCCATCGTTGACAATAATATACCAGTGACTAAGGTGTCATCCTCAGATTTGAGGTTCTAAATGCGCTGGGCTCTTATCATCTATTTTAGTTTAAGAGCTCACCCGCATCATGGAGTGGTCCTCACCTGCCTGGGTGGGGACCACAACAATAAAGCACCGAATAAACACGCCTTTTAATACCGATAAAAATCTGGCTTATACGGCCCATGGATCGGAACGCCAATGTACTCTGCTTGTTTTGCTGTTAACTGCGTTAATTTTGCACCGATTTTATCCAAATGTAAACGAGCTACTTTTTCATCCAAGTGTTTCGGCAAAACATAAACCTGCAGATCATATTGTTTGCTACGCAGGAATAATTCGATTTGCGCCAATACCTGATTGGTAAATGATGCGGACATCACAAAACTCGGATGACCGGTCGCACATCCCAAATTAACCAAACGCCCCTCAGCCAGCACAATGATGCGCTTACCATCAGGAAATATGACATGATCAACTTGAGGCTTGATATTTTCCCACTCAAATTGACGCAAACTCTGAATGTCTATTTCTGAATCGAAATGACCAATATTACATAAAATCGCTTGGTTTTTCATCCGTTGCATGTGCTCAAGGGTAATGACGTGAAAATTACCCGTTGCTGTCACAACGATATCAACTTCATGGGCAACATCTTCTAGCCTGACCACTCTATACCCTTCCATGGCAGCTTGCAGCGCACAGATAGGATCAATTTCGGCAATATAGACAGTTGCACCTTGACCACGCAACGCTTGTGCAGAGCCTTTACCTACATCTCCAAAGCCAAGAATCAGTGCCACTTTACCGGCTATCATCACATCAGTAGCCCGCTTGATTCCATCTAGTAAAGACTCGCGGCAACCATACAAATTATCGAATTTTGATTTGGTTACTGAATCATTGACATTGATAGCTGGAATCTTTAACTGACCCAGTTTTGCCATTTCATACAATCTGGCAACACCAGTGGTTGTTTCCTCGGAAACACCATGAATATTCTTTAATAATTGTGGATACTTTTCATGAATGATTTGAGTCAAATCTCCACCATCATCCAACAACAAATTGGGCGTCCAACCATTAGGTCCATGGAGTGTTTTCTCAACACACCACCAATATTCTCCTTCACTTTCTCCCTTCCAGGCAAAAACAGGAACACCCGTGGCAGCGATAGCAGCTGCAGCATGATCTTGAGTAGAAAAAATATTGCACGATGACCAACGTACCTCAGCCCCTAAAGCAATGAGCGTTTCGATGAGAACAGCTGTTTGAATCGTCATATGCAAACAACCTGCAATTCGGGCACCCTTTAAAGGTTTTTCAGTAGAAAATTCTTCACGCAAGGCCATCAAGCCGGGCATTTCAGTCTCGGCAATCGCAATTTCTTTGCGACCCCAAGCAGCCAGTGATAAATCAGCGACTCGAAAATCTTCTTTGATACTGACTTCATTCATGGTTAACATACGCTTTCCTTATGTGAAACAGAAACTGCTTTCTGTAATTGTGCCACTTTGTCCAAACGCTCCCAAGGCAAGTTGTCTCGACCAAAATGGCCATATGATGCCGTTCGTCGATAAATGGGGCGCAGTAATTGGTGATGATCGATAATACCTTGTGGTGTTAAATCAAAATGTTCGTGAATCAATTGAATGATCGCCGCATCGCTGATTTTACCGGTACCAAATGTTTCCACATGAAATGAAGTCGGTTCATGCATCCCGATTGCGTAAGAAACTTGAATCTCACACTTATCAGCTATGCCTGCAGCAACAATATTTTTGGCAACATGTCTTGCCGCATAAGCCGCTGAGCGATCAACTTTTGACGGATCTTTTCCTGAAAAACAACCACCGCCATGTCTTGCCATGCCACCATACGTGTCAACGATGATTTTACGCCCCGTTAAACCACAGTCACCCAATGGACCCCCAATTACGAATCGACCAGTCGGATTAATGAAAAATCGTGTCGCAGGTGTTATCCACTCAGCTGGCAAGATAGGATTAATAATTTCGCGACGAACGCCATCAACCAAATCTTGATACCCAATATCTGGATCATGCTGGGTCGAAAATACAACCGTGTCGATTGCGACTGGTTTACCCTGCTCATAACGAACCGTTAATTGGCATTTGCCATCCGGACGCAACCAAGGCAAGGTACCGTCTTTACGAACTTTGGCTTGCCGCTCCATCAACCGATGAGCATACGCAATAGGGGCAGGCATGAATACATCTGTCTCCCGAGTAGCGTACCCAAACATCATGCCTTGATCACCGGCACCCAGCAGGTTGGTTTGTTGATTATCCACGCCTTGTGCAATATCAGTCGATTGTTTACCAATTGCAGATAATACAGCGCATGACTCCCAATCAAACCCCATCGCAGAACTATTATAACCAATATCTTTAACCACACCTCGTGCAATCGACTCGACATCCACCCAAGCCTTTGTGGTTATTTCACCGCCAACTAAAACCATCCCTGTCTTAACAAATGTCTCACAGGCCACGCGCGCATGTGGATCCTGGGCAATAATAGCGTCCAAAATCGCATCGGATATCTGATCGGCTATTTTATCTGGATGTCCCTCTGTAACAGACTCTGAGGTAAATACACTTGATTTATTCACTGCAACGGCACTCCTTGTATATAAATTATCAGTTCATAAAACCTATAAATTTGTTAAAAATTACCTCAATATCATGAGGACCTGGGCTAGATTCCGGATGTCCCTGAAATCCAAACGCTGGCTTTTCATCGTGAATAATACCCTGCAAACTCTGATCAAACAAGGATCGGTGCGTGACAATCAAGTGAGCGGGTAATGTTGCTTCATCTATTGAAAATCCATGATTCTGACTGGTAATATAAACCCTTTTTGTTTTAATTTCAATCACCGGATGATTGGCGCCATGATGTCCAAATTTCATTTTTAATGACTGAGCACCGCAAGCCAAAGCCAAAATTTGAAAGCCAAGGCAAATACCAAATAGAGGAATATCGGCAGCTAAAAACGCTTTGGTCGCGTCAATCGCGTAATCACACGCAGCAGGATCGCCCGGACCGTTCGACAAGAATACACCATCCGGTTTCATCTTTAGAACATCACTTGCCTTGGTTTTTGCAGGAACAATGGTTATGTGACAGCCGAGATCATGTAATATCCGCAAAATGGTCTCTTTAACACCAAAATCATAAGCTACCACGTGATATTTCAATGGACAACCGACTTTGCTCCACTGCCCTTGCCCAGCAGACCAGCGTTCAATTGTTTGTCTAGAAACCACCTGCGCTAGATCAACCCCAGCCAAACCTTGAAATGATCGTGCTAAAGAAGTTGCGCGCCCGGGATCTTGGGTGTGCGTCGTGACACACGCACCAATCGCCCCAAAATCCCGAAGCCGCTGGGTAAGCGCACGGGTATCAATCCCGGCGATACCAATGATATTATGTTTTTTTAGCCAATCTGATAATGACTCGGTCGATCGATAGTTGCTAGGTAAAAATCCGTAGTCACGAATAACCAACGCTTTAGCCCAAACCCGTGAAGACTCCATGTCTTCAGGATTACAGCCGGTATTCCCGACATGCGCTGTCGTGAGTGTAATAATTTGATCAGCATAGGACGGGTCAGATAACATCTCTTGATAGCCGGTCATCGATGTATTAAAAACCAACTCTCCGCAAACCGAACCTTCAGCGCCAATAGAGTAGCCGTTAAAAATCGTGCCATCAGCTAGAGCCAGAATGGCCGGTTGATTTGGCATGTGGAATCCTTAGAATTTCATGTCTTCAAAAAATTTCTTCACACCATCAAACCAGGAACTCGATTTTGGTGAATGACCATGTTTGCTGCTGTCGAGTGACTCTTGAAATTTTTCTAAAATCTCTTTTTGTTCTCGCTGTAAATTGACCGGTGTTTCAATCACGGCTTTACAGATTAAATCACCTCGCGCCCGACCTCGTATGGAATGCAATCCTTTTCCACGTAAACGAAATGACTTGCCGGTTTGGGTTTCAGCTGGAATTTTCAATGCGACCCGCCCTTCTAAGGTGGGCACTTCAATCGTGCCACCCAATGACGCGGTAACAAAGCTAATCGGTACTTCACACAGCAAGTCACTTTCATGCCGTTCAAAAATAGGATGGGGCTTAACCGCAACTTGTACGTATAAGTCACCTGGTGGTCCGCCTAAAGCACCAGCTTCTCCTTCCCCAATGAGACGAACACGATCCTGATTGTCGACGCCAGCGGGAATTTTAACGGTCAGCGTCTTACTCTCGCGAACACGACCTTGACCATGACACTTTTCACAGGGTTCAGTAATAATGTGTCCTTCACCGCGACAGCTTGGACAGGTTTGTTGAATGGAAAAAAATCCCTGTTGCATCCGGACCTCACCAATCCCATTGCACGTTTCACAACGTGCTGGCTGACTGCCCTTCTTCGCCCCAGAGCCATCGCAGGTTTGACAGCCGACATGCTTAGGTACTGTAATTTCGATTTGCTTACCTTGGGCCGCTTCTTCAAGGGTTAATTGAACATTATATTGTAAATCCGACCCACGTTGTGCGCGTGATTGCTGACGTCCCCGTCCCTGTGAGAAAATATTTTCAAAAATATCTCCAAATACATCACCAAAACCGCCAAAGCCACCCGCGCCTGAACCACCATCAACACCCGCATGACCAAATTGGTCATAGGCAGCACGCTTTTGCGGATCAGAGAGAATTGCATACGCTTTCTGAATTTCTTTAAATTTATCTTCTGCTTCTTGATCACCTGAGTTACGATCAGGGTGATATTTCATCGCGAGGCGACGATAAGATTTTTTAATTTCAGCCTCTGTTGACCCGCGATTTACTTCAAGAAGCTCATAATAATCATGTTGAGACATTGAATACTCACATTTAATAGGTGTCTGCTGAAAGTTTCCTTCAACAGCACTTAACAAGATTTCCTACCCGTTCTCAGACACGTCGTCCCGAGCTTTTATATAGGAACACCAAAGAGTTACCTCATGTTGAGCGCAGGCAAATAGCTCCCGATATCAAGAGACCGTTCACTGTGTTCAATATGAGGTCCGTTTTACCCGAGTTTTGTCCAAAAGAGGCTTAGCGCGCCGAAAATTCCTCAACCTCGGGCGTTACTCTTTGCTTTTATTTGTCACCCTGATCATCTGACACTTCTTCAAACTCAGCATCAACGACACCAGCGCCTGCATCAGGTTGTGCCGCTTTCTCTTCAGGTTGAACGTCTGATTGACCCTGGTCACCTGCCGCTTTTTTTGCATATACACGTTCAGCCATTTTTGCAGAGGCATCGGTTAATATTTTTAACTTATCTTCAATACGATCTTTTTCGTTGCTCTTCAGCGCATCTTTTAGATCGGCAACTGCCTGCTCTATGCCTTTTTTCTCGTCGTCTGACAATTCCGCAGCCAAATCTTTTAATGATTTTTCACTGCTATGAATTAAACCATCTGCTTGATTGCGGACATCAACCAATTCCTTAAACTTTTTGTCTTCGTCTACGTGTGATTGCGCATCCTTCACCATCGCTGCGACTTCTTCTTCGCTCAAACCACTGGATGCTTTAATCACAATCGATTGTGCTTTGCCGGTTGCTTTGTCTTTAGCGGATACATTTAAAATACCATTCGCATCAATATCAAATGTGACTTCAATTTGTGGAACACCACGTGGGGCCGCTGGGATATCGGTGAGATCGAAACGACCCAGTGACTTATTAGCGGATGCTTGCTCACGCTCTCCTTGGAGCACGTGGACCGTGACGGCAGTTTGACTATCATCCGCCGTTGAAAACACTTGATTGGCCTTTGTTGGGATGGTCGTGTTTTTTTCAATGAGCTTGGTCATGACACCACCCAAAGTTTCAATGCCCAGTGATAAAGGCGTAACATCAAGCAATAGAATATCTTTGACTTCCCCGGATAAAACGGCTGCCTGAATCGCAGCACCTACCGCAACCGCTTCATCAGGGTTCACATCTTTTCGTGGCTCTTTACCAAAGAATTCTTCAACGATCTTTTGAACCATCGGCATCCGCGTTTGGCCACCAACCAAAATCACTTCGTTGATCTTGGCCACCGTCAAACCCGCATCTTTCAGTGCAGTCTTCAATGGTGGAATCGTCCGCTCGACGAGCTTTTCAACCAGCGATTCTAATTTAGCTCGAGTGAGCTTGATGTTCATGTGTTTTGGACCTGAAGCATCTGCTGTGATATATGGTAAATTGACGTCTGTTTGTTGAGAAGAAGACAGTTCGATTTTAGCTTTTTCTGCGGACTCTTTTAAACGTTGTAAAGCCAGGGGATCACTATGTAAATCAATACCGGTGTCTTTTTTAAACTCAGCAACCAAATACTCAATCAATGCCAAATCAAAGTCTTCGCCGCCAAGAAATGTATCACCATTCGTGGCTAAGACTTCAAATTGATGCTCGCCATCTACTTCAGCAATTTCAATAATGGAGATGTCAAATGTACCACCACCTAAGTCGTATACCGCAATGATAGAATCGCCGCGTTTTTTGTCCATTCCATAAGCAAGCGCAGCCGCTGTTGGCTCATTGATAATACGTTTAACCTCAAGGCCTGCGATCCGACCGGCATCTTTCGTGGCTTGACGTTGTGAATCATTAAAGTAGGCTGGCACCGTAATAACCGCCTCTGTGACCGGTTTACCCAAATAATCTTCGGCCGTTTTTTTCATCTTACGTAATACTTCAGCTGAAATTTGCGGAGGCGCTTTGTCTTCATCTTTCACACGAACCCATGCATCGCCATTTTCAGCTTTAACAATCTTGTACGGAACCATTTTGATGTCTTTTTGGACAATGGCGTCATCAAAACGACGACCAATCAGTCGCTTGATAGCATACAAGGTGTTATCCGGGTTTGTCACAGATTGCCGTTTAGCCGATTGCCCGACTAGAATTTCATTATCATTCGTATAAGCAACAATCGATGGTGTTGTACGACATCCTTCATTATTCTCAATGACCCTGGGTTTTCCACCCTCCATAATTGCCACACAAGAATTTGTTGTACCCAAGTCAATACCTATTATATTTGCCATTGCCATGTCAAGCTCCAAAATTTATTTATTAGTTATATGGGGTATAACCCAGATATTTCAAGTCATGCCATTACTTTTACTTTGCAACAATCACTCTCGCCGGTCGGATAACCCGATCATAGAGTTTATACCCTTTCTGAAATACCATTAAAATTGTATTAGGTTTTGCATCAGGCGACGCTTGCATAGACATCGCTTCATGTTGCGTTGGGTTAAATACCTCACCCACAGGATTCAATTGCGTGACATCAAATTTGCCCAGCACATCCAAGAACAGCTTCATGGTTAATTCAAGTCCCTCATGCATCGCCGCGTTCGCTACTTTATCTGCCAACTGCAACGCCTGCTCAAGGCTATCTACGACTGGAATGAGACCATCAACAAATCGCTCCAGGCTAAATTTATGCGCATTTTCAATATCCCGCTCTGCGCGGCGACGCACATTTTCCAATTCAGCAAATGCTCGAGTCGCTTTTTCCCAATTTTCATGCGCCTGCTTTTCAGCTAAAGTTAGCTTTTCCTCTAGTTCAGGATAAGATGGATGCTCTAATGAAACAGGTACCTCTGAAAAATCGGCCAGATCTTCATCTATCAGCGGGTCTATGTGGGCCTGTTGTGTCTTTTGTTTTTCCTGATGGAGGTGCTCTTCTCTGCGAGACTTCCAATCTTTTTTTGACTTATCACTCATTCACTCACTCCAATAAACCGAATTGCTATATTGAATTAGATTAAAATTTATTCAGATGTAGATCCTTCACTGCGTGCAGGATGACGTAATGGACAGTTACCCTGAATTCAATAATATTCAATTATGAACACCTGGGTATGTTGACAGTCCGGGCACCCAAGGACGTCAAAATCTGAATCTGAACGGACCATTTAATAATATGGGGCTATATACAAAAATATCAAGGGGTATGAAAATGGCCTCATGGCCAATAAATCCGGTTATAGAATAGAGCGATCTACCGACGAAAGTCGATATCCATAGTGAACAATGTGTGGATCCCGTGTTCAAGCTACGGGGGAATTCGTAAAAATTTCATCAAATCGAGTTAAGATAATTTCGCTTTCAAAAACTCAGGAATGCGTTGATCTAACCAATAGATCGGTTTGCCCAGTCTATTTCCTGAGATGAATCCTACATGCCCGCCTTTGGGGCTTAGCTCTAAAATAATATCGCTTGAAAGTTCGTCTAAGCATGGGACAACACTTGCCGTCATGAACGGATCGTCCAGTGAGTGAATAATCAAGGTTGGAGTGGCAATTGCTGATAAATATTGACGTGAACTTGATTCGCGATAGTAAGCATGGACATGTGGGAACCCGTGCAATGGTGCAGTAATCCGATCATCAAAAGTCCAAAAACAAGAAACCGAGTCTGCTTGATTCGAATATATATCGCATGTTTCTGGATATTTTTCTAATTTTTTAGAAAACATCTGATGCATTTTTTTTAACAAATGAGTTTGATAAATTCGCGAAAACCCCTGATTCATCTTATCAGCGACTACGTTCAACAGAAAAGGAACCGAAACCGCAACTGCAGCGTCGACAAACGCTTGTTTACCTTGCTCCCCTAACCATTTAAGCAACACATTACCACCCAAAGAAAATCCAACGACAGCTTTTTTGGTTGTCGGTTCACGATTTGCTAAAACCTGGATAACAACATGCAAATCTCCCGTTTCGCCTGAATGATACAGGCGCGGTAAGCGATTTGGCTCTTGACCACTCCCACGAAAATGGATGAGCACCGCTCTCCAGCCAGCGCGATTGAAAGCGTTTAATTGCCCCGCGACATAGGGAGAAGTGACTCCGCCGGTTAAGCCGTGCAAAAAAATAACCAATGGTGTTTCAAGACTTAAACCAGCATCCGCCCAGAGTAACTCTATAAAATCTCCATCGGGTAACTCAAGATGCTCAGTCCTATCAATCGGAGCTTGAAGACGACGCATCAACTTGGGATAAATTGTTTGCGCATGCGGATTAGTCAACCACCAAGCCGGTTTAAAGGTCGTTTCAATAATCATGAACTGCTTCAATTAGAGCGGTTACATGTTCCGGCGGCACATCCGGCGTAATACCATGGCCTAAATTAAATATAAGGCCTGGATTTGGACCATAGGAAGATAAAATACGATGCACTTCTTGGCGAATGCACGGTTTTGACGTCAATAAGACAGTCGGATCAAGATTACCCTGTAAGGCAACCCGATGACCAACCAATTGACGCGCTTTTGCTATATCAGATGTCCAATCCAAACTAATGGCATCACAACCGGTCTCTGCGATCAGAGGCAACCACTGCCCACCGCCTTTCGAAAATAAAATAATAGGGATATCAGGGTGTTTTTGTTTCAGATTGGTGACAATCTGTTGCATATAAAAGAGGGAATATACCTGATAGTGATGTGAGGTTAAAATACCGCCCCAGGTATCGAATATCATTAAAACATTGACTCCTGCCTGCACCTGTTCAGATAAATAAGCGGTGACTGCCAGGGTCAATTTGGTTAATAAAATCTTCATTGCCTCAGGCTTTAGATACATCCACTGCAACGCCCGCTTAAATTCTCGACTACTTTCGCCTTCGATCATATAGCAAGCAAGTGTCCAAGGACTGCCAGAAAATCCAATTAAAGGCAAATGGGCAGGCATCTCATGGCGAATTAAACGCACAGCATCGACGACATAAGCCAGTTCATCATGCATACTTGGTATCGACAATTTATCGATCGCCGCTTCATCACGAATCGGTCTTGCAAAACATGGCCCTTCACCCTCAACAAATGAAAGACCGAGGCCCATTGCGTCTGGAATGGTTAATATGTCGGAAAATAAAATGGCCGCGTCCAAGGCATAACGACGCAAGGGTTGCAAAGTAACCTCACAAGCCCATTCTTTATTTTTACATAAACTTAGGAAATCTCCCGCTTTTGCTCGCGTTTCCCGATACTCTGGTAAATACCGCCCAGCCTGTCTCATCAACCAAACAGGTGTTCGTTTAACCGGTTGACATCGTAAAGCTTTTAGCAATAATGACTCAGACAAGTTTTGCATAATTTTATATAAAAAAATAACGAAAGCTGATTATAACACAACAACAATCGCTTGCATGTTTTATGGCCCTGAGGTTAACAGATATCGGTATTGCCATAAGGTAACAACTTTCAGAAGGAGCGCTGTATCATCGACAAATTATCTATCTCAGAACTGCGTATTCAGACGCATATTGGCGTTCATAGTTGGGAGCAGCAGATTAAACAGGCCCTAAAATTGGACATCACCCTTTTCTTTGATTTAAGTTCATGTGACGATAAATTAGAAAAAACAATCGACTATGATCATCTATGCCAATCGGTGACTCACTTCGTCGAGTCAAATCATTTTTCACTGATCGAAACCGTGGCTGAGAAGGTCGCCACGCTTATTCAAGAAACGTGCCACGTATCTCGTATGATAATCAGTGTGAGCAAACAACACGCGGTTAAAAATGCTGGCAATATTTGTGTCACCATTGAGCGTTAGCTGGGATCTGGAGAAATAATCTCGACTTTAGTTGCCTAGGCCCTTCGGGTTTAAAAAGATAAATTATCAGCAGACCCTAATTAAATTTTACCTCATGAGCAAATGGGGCTAGAGAGGTCCTGTGATCCATCTTCTTATGCTTCATATCATTTGGGCTGAGAACGCCCTCGGAGCCTAACAAGTCCGAGTTTGTCGAAACGACAGGACTAAAAATACCCCAAGAAAAACCAGTCCCCGAAACAGGAATCTTCTTATAAAATCCATCACCATGCGTATTCGCTTGATGTTTTCTATCACGAGGGGGTACATCACAAAAAGAATTTAAAGATTGCCCACTATCAGGATCCACAGCGCAAGCAGCTAGGGAGTTCTGATTCAAAAAACGACTCGATGCATGCAACACCATCAACAAAATTAAGGCACCGGCCATCGTGATCCCCGCGATCAATAAACCACTGCTCACGGCAGATGAAACACCCGCTGTAAAAATGAAAGCAGGTAAACTTAAATGACCGACTGATATGGAAAATACCATGATACTCACAACAAACAAAGCACTGGCAGCGACAATGCAACCAAGTGATAGATCCGATGCCAAAAAAGACCGAATCCAAGATGGGTGTTTAACGAATGCATCATCAACAGCATGATTAACTCGATAGGAATTAAACAAAGTAAACAGGGTCGTCAATACCATCACGACCACTGGTATTATCGGGGAAAACCCAATTCCCATAATAGGCATGCAAATAACAAACGCTAAAAAAACCAACACCCCATACGCCAACAACCACTGATTTTGGCTCACGATGTTTTTGGAAAATTCATTTAACTTTTTTTGTGAAAATAAATAAGACAATGAGCCATTTAAACTGATATCAGTAAAAAAAGCCGCTTTATCTGTTTCGGTGATCGCGCAACTCACCCCCCCTTGTTCACTGATCAATCTAGCACTAGGCGCATCATTTAGGCCATCACCTATAAACCACACTTTTTTTGCGGACTTCTCTTGCTTTAGGGTATGACCTTTTTGGGATGTAAAATTCAGAATAGTCTTCTTAAAATGAGGATCATGACATTTATTTTCTAAATTTACTAAGTCAATCTCAGCAGAAATACCCTCTTGATGAGGCATCCCTTTTACAAAATACTTTCGAGGGTTTTCAGACAAATAAACTTTACCAAAAATAGCTTGCTTGATATCTTGATTTGGCAATGATGACATCAATTCAAGTTCATACCCGTTAAGTAATGTATTTAAAAATTTTTCCTTCTCGCCAGCTGTTTGTTCCGTATGGATATTTTCCAAGTCAAACACGTTACCGAGGTGTTTATTAAACCCGAAAGCAGAAGCAGAACCGTCTCCCGTCAGCATGATCAACTTTTTGCCAGAGTTTTTTAAGCGTTGCAACGAAGGTATGATATCCGGTCGTATTTGGTGGCGTATCAAAATGACACCTTGATACTTTCCACGTTCAGCCACGTAAACCGGGCTATAGCCCGCATTTAAATAGCGATTTAAAAAAACTGTTTTTTCAGGTAAATGAATACCCCACTCTATCATATAACGTTCACTGCCAATATGAATTTGCACCCCTTGAACCTGTGCGGATAAACCCCTATTTTTCTTATCGCGAATAGGGACAGGCCTCTCAAGGTGATCTTGAAGTCCTTGGATCTCGGTAAATTTGGTTTGATGATGCCGATGCTGTTCACAGTAACGACAAATAGCTTTCGCGAGTGGGTGATCAAAACCATACTGGTTTTCTAATAAATAGATTCGCTGCCATAATGCAGATGAAATACCTTTGCTGCTAGCACCGACCTCGCTCAAACCAGTGGTTAACGTCCCAGTTTTATCAAAGACGATAGTTTGAATATCATCAAATCGCTCCAGTAAACCATCATGTTGCAGTATAATTTGATGTTTTTCCTGGAGTCGATATCGACTTAAAAGATTTGGGAGCTCGTGGGCAATCGCGATGGTACAAGGACAAATGACGAACAAAATGCAGGTGATACTCTGTAACAACAAAGGTACGCTAAACATACCCAAAGCCAGTGGGGTAACCAGAGCCGCGATCAGGGCTATCACGATTAAGCCACTGTATAGATAAGTAAAATAAGAATGTCTCAACAATTTCTGTTGCTCATTTCGGGTACGATTTGAAACCAGCATGATTTTATTAACAGCGCTGTCATAGATATTTTTAGTCGCATAAATAACCACTTCACGACCCAGGTTGACCGCACCAGCAGGCACAAATTGGCCAGAATGTTTAACTTGTTGATGCTTCCCATTCAAAATCCTTGCATCGATCATGGTTTCACCCAAGATAATGTAGCCATCAATCGGAAAGCATTCACCCTGTTTAATTCGAACAACCATGCCTTTTTTTAGCACATGTCTGCTGCATGGAACCAAACTGTCATTGGTCAGGGTAATCACTGGCATATGACCAAGATCGAGATCTGGATCCAGATCTCCATCTCGATTTATCTGATCGGAAATGGCTTCCCCGTCACCATGTTGATTCTCTCCATCTAATTTCGGCGTATCTTGCCCTTCGATCAGAATCTTTAGCTGATCTATCTCATCCTGGGCTAACTGATAGCAATCATAGACCTCTTGCATGGTCGGCAAAAGTGACTTCATGCCCCGCAAATAGATGACTTGGGATTTTTTCAAGACCCATCGTTTGAGTTCATCCATACAATTAACGATCGTAACCAACATCACCGGCATCACAAAATTCATAAACATCATTGAAAAATGAAACATCGAACCCATGGAAGTGGCATGGTAAATCGTATGCGCCAACGATAGCAGCCAAGCAGAAGTAATAGCCGTTGGCATCGTAGATAATTGCCTTAGACGCACAAGACGAAAAAAATCAAAAAAATACTTTCGTGCCGTGAATAAGGTGGTCAAAAAACAAAGCGATGCCAAAATGATGGTTAAGGGGATTGACGGGGGAAAGACCACAGACAAGGTAATAATGCCGGTAATAACGAGGATATTAATTAGAATATTAATCCAGTTGATAGACGCGGTTGTGTCTTGTTCACCACCTGCTTTAGGATCTTTGATCAGCTCATGACCGACGTCTTCAACACTGGTTTTTAAACCCTGAGAGACACTTTGATACCAATTGGCTGGATATTGAAAAGCCCCATCATCGGCGCTTTCAATGGTAATAACATAACAATTCACCCCCATCGACTGCGGCTCTACATCCACACTGATCATTGCGTCTTGTGGTATCAACTGTTTTTTTTTGTAGTCCGTTAAATCACAAAGCGCACTATGCACAGTAAGACCACATTCTTCATAGCACATGACACTGGATATCAGGACAGAATCTTGAAAAATAATTTTTTTAGGCATGATACATGACACCGCCGTTTAACTAGGCATCCAACTTTCTGATCATACCCACGATATGCTCGCTTCGCGCAAGCGCCTGTTGTGCTTGCAGCGCATGCGGACGAGAAACAAAAGGACCAATCACAACTCGATACCAATTGACTTGTTGTTGAACAGCAGTAGCAATAGAAACATCAAAACCCTTCATCATTAAAGCAGCCCTCATTTTTTCAGCCTCGTGCAAATTTTTGAAAGAAGCCAGTTGCACAACAAACTTATTTGCTTGATTCACAGCAACAACGGGCTTTTGCGCCAAATTAGGAATGACTAAGGGTTCATGCAATGGCAATTTTTGAGTCACAGTTAGATCAATCGCTGCAGCTGGCACCGAGGTTATATTGGATACAGCTGCCTGTGATGAAAGCTTACTCCGCGTCGACTCGACCAGTCTGGTTGAGTTTGAATCAGATTTAACAGGGATATTTGGCAAAGGCTGTGCATCTTTTTCTTTGGTAAGCAATGTGTAAAACTCAAATTTAGGTTTGGGTAATTCAGCTTGTTTTTTTAGTTTTGGCGTCACAGATTGAGCTGATTGCCCACCCACTTGCGCAGTTAACCACCCACTCAATTGATTCATATCAAATACAGTCGAAATTAAATATCCGAATATAAAAGATATAAACGCCAACATCAGTGAGCCTATTCCACTCCCCTTGCTACGTACCATGTGTTTACTTCCATATTTTTTTGCCATTACATTTTCTCAGGAGCAGAAACACCCAGTATTTGCAAACCATTGCGTAAAACCTGCCGGACAGCTTTGAGTAAACTCAATCGTGCGCATCTTAACGCTTCATCTTCACATAATAACTGCACCGCATTGTAATAGCTATGTAATCCATGAGCCAAATCGCGCAAATAGTACGCAATCTGGTGGGGCTCACATGATTTAGCAGCTACTTGTATCATTTCCGGATAACGACTTAGCATCGTGCTTAAATCTATTTCATGTGGATCCGTCAATAACTTGGTTGATGAAAGACCTTGGTGCTCATCCCAGCTCAGATTTCGCTGCTGAAGTTGTGTAAGTATACTACAAATTCGTGCATGGGCATATTGAATGTAATATACAGGATTGTCATTTGATTGTGATTTAGCCAAATCCAAATCAAAATCCATGTGTTGCTCTGGACGACGCATGACATAGAAAAAACGAGCAGCATCAAGACCGACTTCCTCACGCAGTTCTCGAAGTGTCACAAAAGAGCCGCTTCGCGTTGACATTTGGACACGCTGCTGACCACGATATAAAATAGCAAACTGAACCAAAAGAACATCCAGGGCTTGCTCATCCTGACCCAAAGCAGCCACAGCCGAGCTCAAACGGGTAATATACCCATGATGATCCGCACCAAAAATGTCAATGACCCGTTTAAAACCGCGATTATATTTATTCCAATGATAAGCAACATCCGAGGCGAAATAGGTTGTTTGACCATTTGCTCTGACCAAGACCCGATCTTTTTCATCACCAAAATCAGTCGCTCGAAACCAAAGCGCACCGGCTTGATCGTAGGTGTGACCCGATTTTTGTAACGCTTCAATACCTCTTTCAATTGATTGGTCATCAAGTAATGAACGTTCAGAAAACCAGGTGTCAAAGGTGACCCCAAACTCAGCCAGATCATCATGGATATCCTGTAATACGGTATTTAAAGCATGCTGATGAAAGATGGCAAATCCATCGAGTCCTAACAATCTTTTAGCCGTCAAAATCATGGCATCTATATACCGTTCTTTGTCACCACCCTGTGGCTCATCTGCCGGCAAACCTTTGCAAACCATTGGCCATGAAAACACAAAATCAGAAGGGTATTGAGCACGCAAATCACGAGCCATCAGCTGTACATATTCACCTTGATAGCCATTTGCGGGAAAAACCACCGGTTCGTTGGCCAACTCGAGGTACCGCAACCAGGTACTAACAGCCAAAATATCCATTTGTCGACCGGCATCGTTTACATAATATTCTCGATTGACATCAAATCCTGCCACAGACAATAAATTAGCCAAAGTCGCCCCAAATGCAGCACTCCGACCATGCCCCACGTGCAACGGCCCTGTTGGATTGGCTGAAACAAACTCTAATATCACTCGTTGGCCCTGACCAACATCACAAGAGCCAAAACGATCGCCTTCCGCTAAAACGGTTGCAATGATTTGCAAGCGATTTGTTTCTTCCACATAAAAATTAATAAATCCCGGACCAGCTATTTCAACTTGTGCGATTTGCTCATGCGATGGTAATGCTTTCACCAATATCTCCGCCAAGTGTCGCGGCGACAAACCACATTTATTGGCTAAAGTTAAAGCGATATTGGTGGCAAAATCACCATGGATTTTATCTTTACTGCGATCTATTTTTAGCTCAAAAATCAAGTTTTTTGGAATAAGCTGTGTGTTTTGTAATTGATTGAGAGCGCGTTGAATCAACTGTTCAATGATAAGCTTCATGGTTTTGTATATTCTAAATAAATTGCCGCTATTATGCGCTTTTTAATATCAATTGCAAAGTATCTCGCATATCGTCTTCCTTGGTACTAACCAATTTATTTTATTCTGTTCCATTCTTCTGCTATTCTTGGTCTTTGTTTATCCCTTCTAAAAATGCAGATGACAACCCTGACCCAATCTTGTGAAATCCTTCCTGGCGTTGGACCAACATTAGCCAAAAAATTAGCGCAATGTGGCATTCACTCCATCCAAGATTTATTATTTCATCTGCCGTATCGTTACCAAGATCGCACCCGAGTTACACCCATTCAGGATTTACGTGCCCACGATTGGTGCGTGATAGTGGGGCGTGTTTGTAAAACCGAAATTAGCTACGGCAAACGCATGATATTGTCTTGCTTTGTGGAAGATAAAACGGGGATTTTATGCCTCCGCTTTTTTCATTTTAATAAACAACAAGTCAAGCAGCTGAATGAAAGCAAACAAATCAGCGCATTTGGCGAAATCAAGGAATTGGCCAACTCGTTAAACATGACTCACCCAGAATACCAACTCTTTGACGATCAAACACCCTGCCAAGTTGATGAAACATTAACACCCATTTATTCAACCACGCAGGGTTTAAGTCAAAAAAAAGTTCGACAATTGGTTAAGTTAGCCCTGAATCACTATCAAAATGACCTACAAACCATCGAATGGATGGATCAAGGCCGCTTAAATATGCACGGTTTACTGCCGCTCCCCATCGCCATTGAACAGTTACATAATCCCCCACCTGATACCGCGATTCAAGCACTGGAACAAGGGAACCACCCTGGATTAAAGCGGTTGGTATTCGATGAACTGTTGGCACAACGCTTAAATATGCAATTTGCTAGAGTGAAACGCCTTCTTTTAATCGCCCCACCCATGACAGCAGCCTCTCATTTAAGTGAGCGTTTGCTCAATCAATTACCTTTTTCATTGACCAGCGCGCAACAGCGCGTTCATCAAGAAATTAACCGTGATTTGACTGAATCAAAACCGATGTTACGTTTAGTTCAAGGCGATGTCGGCTCAGGAAAAACAGTGATTTCTGCGTTAACTGCGGCGCAAGTAATTGCCAATGGCTATCAAGTTGCACTCATGGCACCTACCGATATATTAAGTGAGCAGCATGCAACCACCTTAAATACATGGTTTCAACCACTCGGCATTCAAGTCCATCGCTTGACCGGTAAAATGAAATTGAAAGAACGCCGTGCTGCATTGGAAGCCTTAGCCAACCACACATGTCAACTGATTATTGGTACCCATGCCTTGTTTCAAAGCGATGTAAGCTTCGCTAAATTAGGTTTGATCATGATTGATGAACAACATCGTTTTGGCGTTGAGCAACGCGCCTTACTTCAACAAAAGGGGCAACAAGAAGCGGTAAACCCTCATCAATTGCTGATGACTGCCACCCCCATTCCTAGAACCTTAGCCATGACTCAGTTTGCCCATTTAGATATATCAATTATCGATGAACTTCCACCCGGTCGCACGCCAGTCACCACGGCCGTCTTAAATCAAAATAAACGTGATTTAATTGTTGAGCGGTTAGATTCCGCCATTGCTTCTGGAAGACAAGCCTACTGGGTGTGTACATTAATTGAAAATTCAGAAAAACTACAATCTATGGCTGCAATCGAAACCGCCCAGCATTTGGCAACACAATTACCAAACGCACGGGTTGGGCTTGTCCATGGGCGTTTAAAAGCGGCTGAAAAAGAAAAAGTCATGCTGGATTTCAAACAAGGTCATTTGGATTTATTGGTGGCAACAACGGTCATAGAAGTCGGGGTTGATGTTGCCAATGCAAGCTTGATGATCATTGAAAATGCCGAACGATTAGGACTTTCTCAGCTCCATCAATTACGGGGGCGCGTCGGTCGTGGCAGTGCAGAATCACATTGTCTTTTGTTGTATCAACCCCCGCTTTCTAAACAAGGTCATGAACGATTAACCATCATGCGAGCAACTTGCGATGGTTTTGTCATTGCCGAAAAAGATTTGCAATTACGTGGATCAGGTGAATTTTTAGGCACCAAACAAACCGGTTATCGACAGCTCAAGATCGCCAATTTACAACGAGACCACGCTCTTTTGGCCGATGTCGCTAAAACGGCCAACGAATTACTCGATAACCAACCTGTCATCGCACAAACTATTGCCAAGCGTTGGTGTGGAAACGTCGAGCATTTTATAATAACTTAGGCGACGCGCCACCTAACAAAGCCTGTCTAAAAATAGCAGCCCGAGTCGGAAGACCGTTGTTTTGGTAACGTAATACTTGCTGGTAAACATCTGTTTTAAATTGTTCAATATCAGCCGATGCGCCGTGGATGTTGTCAATACTAAATTGAAATGGATAATTTGCTGCGGCAGACAAAATCCACTCCAAGGCCTGTGGTTTGACCTCCACCGCTTGAAATAATAATTGCTCCTCAGCAGTTCTTCCATCAGGTATATACCAATATCCATAATCAATCTGCGAGCGCCTTTCTTTTCCTGCGATTAACCAGTGTGCACATTCATGCAAGGCACTGCTGAAAAAACCATGCGCAAAATAAATGGTATGATACTCGCCTGGCTCATTCGCCGGAACATAGAGAGGTTCATCACCACCATAGGCTAATTTTGTTTGATAAGTGTGCTGGAAACAACCATTGAAAATTTCAATTAAATCATCGGGGTGATGCGACACATTCTATTCCTCTCTGTTGAAATGATGCTATACTATGCAATATATACGCATTTTACTGCAAAAATGACAGAGCCCAAAAGCAAAAAAATATTGATACAAGGAGTCACCAAACAAGGTAAAACATTTCGCCCGAGTGATTGGGCCGAGCGTATGAGCGGTTCCATGGCGAGCTTTAAAAATAGCCGCATACATTACTCCCCCCTCCTGCAACCAAGTACAAACAGTGAAGGGTATAAATGTGTTTTACTTGACCCCAAATTGAAAGAATCAAGCCCAGAGATATATCAAGCCATTTTAGATTTTGCAAAAACCAATGAATTAAAAATTTGTGGTGAAGATGAGTGAAAAAAATAATAGGCAATGCCTCTGAAGTTTTGCCAGGAGCTAAAAATAACTCATCAAACTAGCAACGCCATTATTCAACATAGCCATCGTCGAATTGACATTAATCCCAAATAGACCGGCAAAAATAAACATCAAACCCTTCGGTCCCATACCCTTAGACCCCTCCTGACCCTGCTCTGGTTGACTGGCATGAGCTAAAAGAACACAACCACGGATAAACCAAATAAAACCTGCTGTTTGAATAAGCAGTATCATAGCCTGATAAACATTGGTCCGAGCGGCGGGGGTGTATGCCAACACATTATAACCAGTCCCAAATAGGGTCCGCGAAAAGGTATCGATAACGGATGGTAAGTAAAAAAGAGCACAGGCGGCTAAAAAATAGGCAAAAGGAACGACATACTTCGCGCGCCCAAGCTCATCGAGCATTTCTTTGAATTTTTGGAGAGAAATCACCATAAATGCTGTTCCAAGCAAATATGAAAGACCGCCCAATAATCTTTCGATCGACGGCAAAGAAGCACTTAAATTACCCAGCATCGCTACTAAATCAATCATGATTCGAAACAAATCCTATGTATATACCCATGCTACCTGAAGATACTGAATTTTCGCTATCGAACCGCATCCATGGCGTTCAAAGGTTTGCGAAAGCTTTCAGAGCGGGAATTCCGTAACGATTCACCACAAATCTTGACGCCCGGTGAAACGTCAGATTTGTGGTGAATCGTTACGGAATTTCTACATTTTACTATTAACACTTGCAATGTTAATTTTTTCCCCTATATTAGGGTGTTTACAATTGAATAAAGAATTCATTATGCAGAACAAGACATTCCCCGTTGTATTAGAAAACGCTTATATGCTAACCCCCAGTGTTAAACATTTTGTGCTTCGTAGCAAACAAGAGCCACCATTTCACTATATTGCAGGTCAATTTATCACCCTTCATTTTGAGCACCAAAATAAAATCGTGCGACGTAGTTACAGTATCGCGAATACACCGTCAAATAACAACTACATTGAATTCGCTGCAAGTTATGTAAAAGGTGGTTCTGGAACCGATTATTTGTTTAACCTGAAACTTGGCGACCAAATACAAATATCAGGACCTTTTGGGCGATTAATCTTGAAAAATGAAACCCCCAAACGATATGTCCTGATTGCTACCAGCACTGGCATTACCCCGTATCGAGCGATGATGCAGGATCTCCAAAACCGTTTGGATCATAATCCAGAACTTAGCATTGTTATCCTATTGGGTGTCCAGAAACGTGAAGATATTTTATATGGACAAGAATTTTTAGATTGGGCTTCACGGTCTACGCGCGTCACGTTTCATGCTTGTTTAAGCCGAGATCAAAGAGAAGATCGACTCCATTACGAAAATTTTGGTCACGTCCAAACAAAATTTGCTGAATTAAATTTGAATCCAGCCAATGATATCGTTTATTTATGCGGAAACCCTGCTATGATCGACGACGCTTTCGCGCTATTAAAAGATCAAGGATTTACAACCCAAAACATGATTCGTGAAAAATATATTTCATCCAAGTAGGAGATTAATTTAATGTATTATGATGAACTCTCAACCACCATTGATCATCTTTTACAAGATGGTAAAGGCATTTTAGCCGCTGATGAAAGCAACGGCACCATTGGTAAACGATTTGAAACCATTGGGGTAGAAAATACAGCAGATAATCGCCGTGATTATCGACTATTGCTGACAACCACACCTGAACTAGAAAATTATATCAGTGGTGTCATTTTATATGAAGAAACATTTCACAACCAAGACATTCATGGGACTTCTATACCCAAGTTATTATTAGACAAAGATATTTTACCCGGCATTAAAGTTGACAAAGGTTTGGCTGAATTAGCAAACACCCATGATGAAAAAATCACACTCGGTTTAGATGACTTATCCGCCCGCTTAATGAGTTTTAAAGAACAAGGTGCAAAATTTGCAAAATGGCGTAACGTATATACCATTTCTGAATTCACACCGAGTTTAACCGCCATGCGAGCAGGAGCAGAGACCCTTGCGCGTTATGCGGCTGCTTGTCAAGCGGTCGGGCTGGTACCCATCGTTGAGCCAGAGGTGTTAATGGATGGTGATCACAACATTGATCAATGTGCGGAAGCCTGCGAAATGGTCTTGCATGAGTTATTCACCGCCCTATTTATTCACCAAGTTGAATTAGAACACATCGTTTTAAAGCCAAGTATGGTTACCTCAGGAAAAAATGCACCGACTTTCAGTACCCCTGAAGAAGTAGCAGATTACACCTTGAATGTATTTCGTAATACAGTATTTCCTGCGGTGCCCACGATTAATTTCTTGTCCGGTGGTCAAACATCGATTCAAGCCACTACCAACTTAAATGCAATTAACAGTGCCGGCTACCAGCCATGGAACCTGAGTTTTTCATTCGGCAGAGCCTTACAAGAGGATTGTTTAAAAGCCTGGAAGGGTCAAACAGAAAACACACCCAAAGCACAGGCTGCTTTATTGCACCGCGCTCGATTAAATAGTTTGGCTTGTTTTGGCGAGTATGCCGAGAACATGGAGTAGCGGTAACTGCTTGGAAGGTGGTACTGACGCCCGGATAACGGTCAGGTTTGATTTAATTTTAAACAAAAAACATGGTTAGAAAAGCACAACAAAAACCCGGCGCCACGCGACTTGTTCGCGTGGTCCAGAGATATTGCTTCGTAGACAAGATCATTCTACACAAAAAGATTGAAATGGCTCCCCCTAACACCCTTGATAATCAATCCGAACTTGATCCAACACCTTTTTAATATCATCGACTGGATATTCAAGGTCTTCCGCTGCAAACAAAACGCCGCAGGCTCCTTCAACAAATGTTGATTTAGGGGTCCAATAATCCATATTAGCCTTGACCATCACCCGAAATGCTTTACTTGGATCCCAACCAGCCATGTTTGAGAGCAAATAAAATAATCGATTATATACACCGCTCGCATAGTGCACATCAATGCCCTTTCGATATTTGTCAGCGGTATCAATTGAAAATCCATCCACACTCGGTTTATCCATAAATCTCAACGCTCCGAAGGGCTTATCTTCTTTGAAAATTTCTGCGCCAATTAACCAAGAGCTTTTCTGATTAGCATAATACTCAGCGGCTTGGGCAGCCATATCAGAAAAAGACTCGTTCATAGCTCCAGATTGACCATAATAGGCCAGATTAGAATATTGCTCGGTAAAACCATGACTTACCTCATGCGCACCAATGCCCAACGATACCAATGGGTAAAACTCATCATTGCCATCCCCAAAGGTCATTTGGCCCGCATCCCAATATGCATTTGAATAGTGCTTGCCATAATGAACACGCATAATAAGTTGTTTGGGTCTATGGGTGTTGCCTAGGGCTTCTACACCATATTCATGGCGGTACACCTGCTTGATAACACTTCCAATATACATGGCATCATTGCTGGGTGAATAAGCGCCATTTTGAAAGTCATAACCATCTCCTTCGTATCCAGTCCAATAGTGATTTGCCTGACTGATCGTTGGGCAATCAAATATCATTGGAGTCTGCACTTTTTCATATCCAAAATTCATATCGATTACTTTGACTTGCTTATTTTCCATGTAGCAAAGACCCGAGAAATCATCGCGCAAGATCTCAAGTAACGGCCACTGTTCGCCAAATTGATATAGACCAATCCGTTGATTACCGCCAAATCCAACTCCTTTCACTTGGTGACGCATTGTTTTTAAATCATCCCAAATTTCTATGGAAAGTCCCGTATCAGCATCGACAATTGCACTGGGTCGACTAGGCGCTGCATCGGTTGGTTGAACCAACGCACTAACCTGATAGGCCCAATAGGCATGGTGCTGTTCATCCAAATAAACCAAAGGTGTGACTTGCTGCTCAAGAACCCCTTGCGGCTGGTAAAGTGCGATAAATTTGGCTAACACACGACGACTCTCTTCGACAAAATCTGCCCGAGGTTGGCCCAACTCATCATCCAATCCTCGATAAAACGTGCCATTTAGAGAAACAACTTCCTTGGCATGGCGATGAATGATTGCAAAACCACCTAACACTGGGTATCCCCTATACTCTTGTTGAAAACGGAGGTGTTGCACTTGATTTTGATCGGTATGTTTACTAACAAATCTGAATGAATGAACAAATGGACGGGATACAATAGATGGCTCATCTGGCAATAATACTTGTGACATTTGTTGTAAATCATGTAATGAAAGATGTCGTAATGGAATGCGCTCAGCTGAGATAGATTGCATAGACAAAAACACGAACATCAAGGTGACCGTCGAACGGATGAACCTGCTGGTTATCTTTGTGAATCGAAAATGAATGAAGAACTTCATGACAATAATGCTCCTTATGGTTGGTTGGTTTTTTTATTTATTTCCATTCAGGCGAAATATCGGTTATCGATTGTGATTGGTAGGCGTAAGATTGGATACTCACCATTCATTGGTCAGCCGCACCGATTCGCGCAGAGCAGTTAACCAGAATTGATTTAAAAAAGCAATTTTAAATTTAAATATAACGTACAAAGGCCCGAGCAATAAATCCCCTAGACATTTTCTTCAAATTCAGGCAGAATCGCCAAAATATTGTACTATTTATCAACTTGTATAAAACTAGACTTTAGCCAATTTTGATAACGCGCCTAAAAATGTCGTTTTTTCGAACGAGGTGAAGCAATCCAGACCGATTTCAAACTGAAAATCTAAACCGGATAGCTTCGATAACGCTCGCAAAGACGAATTATTGGCCATTTTCATGAAGACGTTCGAGACGCGCCAAATATAACCGTTCTTATCTACGGGGTGATTACTTACGGCTGGTTGTAACTGTTCGGGGAGTGATACTGACGCTTGGAGGGTGGTTAAATTTGACTGCAGGTTGGCGAAGTGAGTACTTACGGCTGGTTATTTATTAATGTTACAGTCTATACTGAGCGTTGATCGAGAGGACGCGCTTTACAAAACAGAGAGAACAACTCATGAATATTCGAAAAATTAAACCCTTAATTGAATGGCTTGTAGAAATGGGCTTTTCAGAAATTGAAATTAAAGAAGGTGAAGAGTCGTTACGACTGGGTCGACATCATCAAACTGCGAACACGTCGCCACCAGCTTATATTCAAATGCCAACATCAGCATCATTACCCCACCACCCCTCACCACCTCATCTAGAAGAAATAAAACCAACAACACCTCCCGTGTTACCTGGTCATCAGGTCCATTCGCCGATGGTTGGAACCATGTACACATCACCGTCTCCTGATGCCCCCCAGTTTGTAAGCGTTGGTCAATCGGTCAAAGTGGGCGATACGCTATGCATCATTGAAGCGATGAAAATGTTTAATGAAATTGAATCTGATCGTGCCGGTATTATCACAGCTATTCTCGTTAACAATGGCGAACCAGTTGAATATGATCAACCCTTGTTTGTTATTGAATAAGGGTAACTACTCACTCTGCCTTAGGGAACAGTCATATTGGGCATATATTGAAATAAAAACGGCGCGACCCATGATCATCGGCTATTTAAGCTGCGCTTTTGTCTCAATCTGCACTCCAGTCTGGCGGTTCCCCAAGATTTTCAGTTGTATGTGGGTGATTACGAATAAGGAACCTTTATGTTAAGTAAAATTGTCATCGCCAATCGAGGCGAAATTGCCTTACGTATTTTACGCGCGTGTAAAGAACTTGGAATCAAAACAGTTGCCGTTCACTCTGAAGTTGACCGTGATTTATTACATGTCCGTCTTGCTGATGAGACCGTTTGTATAGGCCCTGCTCCCTCTCAAAAAAGCTATTTAAACATTCCCGCCATTATTTCTGCAGCTGAAATCACAGATGCTGTCGCTATTCATCCCGGCTATGGTTTTCTATCAGAAAATGCTGATTTTGCTGATATTGTTGAGCAAAGCGGCTTTCGATTTATAGGGCCACGTGCTGAAACAATTCGATTAATGGGGGATAAAGTCTCTGCGATTGCCGCGATGAAAAAGGCAGGCGTACCCTGTGTTCCTGGTTCTGATGGACCACTAACTGAACATGATAAAACAAACTTGTCATTAGGAAAAAAAATCGGTTATCCCGTTATCATTAAAGCCGCTGGTGGTGGTGGTGGTCGTGGGATGCGAGTGGTACATAGTGAAGCACACTTGTTAAATGCCATTAGCCTAACACGCAGTGAAGCAAAGGCCGCCTTTAATAATGACGTGGTTTACATGGAAAAATTTTTAGAGAATCCACGTCACATAGAATTTCAAGTTTTGGGAGATGGTAAAGGAAAAGCCATTCATTTAGGTGAGCGAGATTGCTCCATGCAGCGACGTCATCAAAAAGTCATAGAGGAAGCGCCTGCGCCCGGAATTAGCGATAAAACCCGTAAAGAAATGGGCTCTCGGGTTGTTAAGGCTTGCTCTGAACTCAAATATCGCGGCGCCGGAACCTTTGAGTTCCTCTACCAAGATGGCTGTTTTTATTTTATTGAAATGAATACCCGGATTCAAGTCGAGCATCCAGTCACTGAATTAATTACGGGCATCGATCTGGTAAAGGAACAAATCAAAATTGCCAGTGATTTACCCTTTAAACTATCTCAGAAAGATATTGAATTTCGGGGACATGCACTTGAGTGCCGAATTAACGCAGAAGATCCCAAAACCTTTATGCCCTCTCCTGGGAAAATTCGCTTACTTCATCAACCGGGTGGACCCGGAATTCGGTTTGACTCGCATCTTTATAGCAGTTATACAGTTCCACCAAACTATGACTCGATGATAGGTAAACTTATCAGCTATGGAGAAGATCGCGCAACTGCATTCGCACGCATGCGCAATGCATTAGATGAAATTGTAATTGATGGAATTAAAACCAATATCGAACTACATCAACGTATTTTACGCAACCACGACTTTATCGAGGGCGGTACCAATATTCACTATTTGACTAAAATGTTGAAAGAAGAACTATAATGTTACAATTAACAGTTGAATATTGCCAACAAGACCATGCCGAATTAGTCTCTGAATTTTTGGAAAAATTAGGGGCTTTGTCCGTTACCATGACCGACCACGATGATGATCCCATTTTAGAGCCAGAACCAGGATCTGTGCCACTATGGCCAAACGTTGTGCTCCAGGCCATTTTTGAACCAACCACAAATATTGATTTGGTCACTCATGCTTTAGAGACGCAGTACCCTGATTTATCTTGTGTGCTAAGTACTATTCCTGATGAAGATTGGGAACGGACTTGTTTGGTTGATTTCAAACCAAAACGATTTGGTAAACGTTTATGGACCTGCCCATCATGGCTAACACCGCCCGTTCCCCATGCAATTAATTTGGTTCTAGATCCAGGGCTTGCTTTTGGTACCGGATCACACCCCACCACCGGGTTGTGTTTAACCTGGCTAGAGCAAACTGATTTAACTGATCTTGATATCATTGACTATGGTTGTGGCTCCGGTATTTTAGGCATTGCCTCGTTAAAGCTGGGCGCGGCACACGTTTATGCGGTTGACATTGATGAACAAGCGCTGATCGCTACCAAAAATAACGCCATGACTAATCAGCTCGATCTCAATACATTAACAATGAGCCCCCCAGATCTGCTCACCAAACCAGTTGATTTAATCATCGCCAATATTTTATTAACACCACTTATCAAGCTAAAACAACGCTTTCGAAAATTGCTTAAAAAATCAGGTACATTGGTCATTTCAGGCATTTTGGCCAACCAAACAACGGAACTAGTAGCAGCCTATGAATCTGACTTTAAGTTGTTAGGCTCCTTTCAAGAAGAGGATTGGGCTTTGCTAATATTCGAGGTTTAGTCTTATCACCCACCAGATAGCTCTTCATCCTAAGCACCATAGCTATTTTGTAGAAAATATGAACAAAAAACTTCGCTTCAGCAAGCCCTCATCCGCCCTTCGGGCACCTTCTCCCCATATATGGAGAGAAGGGAAATCGGCAGCTGTTCTTTGGAAGGGTGATACGTCTAATAGAAGGACTCACTCCGTGAATAAGCACAGTCTAATCTAATAAACCCAACTCCTTCACTGAATCACGTTCACTGCGCAATTCAGCCAACGTTATATCAAACTTTTCCTGACTATACGCATTCAAGGAAAGGCCTTCAACAATGCGAACCTTGCCATGTTCTCGTCTAGTTGGAAATGAGAAAATCAAGCCAGGATCAACCCCGTATTCTCCATTCGAACTATGACAAATAGAGAATGACTCGTTGGCGGGTGTGTCATTTAACAAATGATGTACACTTTGAACAATAGCATTCGCAGCAGACGCGGCAGAAGACAAGCCCCTTGCTTTCAGAATCGCAGCCCCTCGTTGTTGCACCGTTGTAAGGAAAGTTTCTTTTAACCATGTCTCATCTTGAATCACATTTGCAGCTGATTGGCCATTAATTTTAGCATGATAAAAGTCGGGATATTGAGTCGATGAATGATTACCCCAGATCGTCATTTCAGTCACAGCCGTGATATCCACCCCTGCTTTCTGTGCAAGCTGACTTCGCGCCCTTAATTCATCGAGCATCGTCATCGCATAAAACCGATCTGCAGGAATATTATTCGCGTGATGTTTTGCTATGAAGCAGTTGGTATTGCAAGGATTCCCAATCACAAACACCCGAACATCATCACCGGCATGATCATTCAATGCCTTTCCTTGTACCGAAAAAACACCGCCGTTAATTTTCAATAAATCAGAGCGCTCCATCCCTTGTTTACGAGGCACTGACCCCACCAATAAAGCCCAATTAACACCATCCATTGCTTGATTCACGTCAGCTGTACACAAAACTCGCTTTAATCGAGGAAAAGCACAGTCATCCAATTCCATTGCCACACCGTGTAATGCCGGTAAAGTTTGCTCTAACTCAAGTAAATTTAACTCGACATCAACCCCATCACCAAACATTTGACCCGAGGCAATCCGAAATAACAGTGCGTAACCAATTTGTCCCGCAGCCCCTGTCACAGCAACTCTCACTCTTTTATTCATGTTGATAGCCCCAATTGATGATTACAAATACCGAAAGACAATGATACTATTGGTTACATTCAGACGCTAGACTTATCCAAATCCAGATCAAATGATCCCTTTGTCACTTTATATTCACATCCCATGGTGCATCCGCAAGTGCCCTTACTGCGACTTTAATTCACATCAGAGCCCTGACACGCTGCCAGAAATGCAATATGTTCATGCATTACTAACAGACTTAAGACAAGATTTAACCCTATTTTTGCCCAGAAAAGTCCAATCTATCTTTATTGGTGGCGGTACACCGAGTTTATTTTCAGCCGCAGCATATGACCAACTATTAACAGAAATTGGTAAATTATTACCTTTTGACCCGGATATTGAAATTACCCTGGAAGCGAACCCGGGCACAATAGAACAAGGTCGTTTTACTGATTACCGTCATTTAGGCATCAACCGTTTATCATTGGGGATTCAAAGTTTCAATCCCAAACATTTACAAAAGTTAGGCCGGATTCACGATGAAAAACAAGCTCACAAAGCCATAGAATGCGCAAGAAAGGCTGGCTTCGACAATGTAAATCTTGATCTGATGCACAACCTACCGGACCAAACGATTGCAGAAAGTATGGAAGATTTGCGACAGGCGTTCTCTCATCAAGTTGAACACATATCTTGGTATCAATTAACGATTGAACCCAATACGGTCTTTTATAAAACACAACCTGTTTTACCAAGTGAAGAAGTGATGCAGGGTTTAGAGGAGGCTGGCTTATTGCAACTCGATAACCATCATTTTGATCGCTACGAAATTTCTGCTTTTGCCAGGCACAACAAACAATCAAAACACAATCTTAATTATTGGCTTTTTGGTGATTATTTAGGCATAGGGGCAGGCGCACATGGAAAACTGACAACTCCCGATATGAAAAAAATAGTTCGCACTCGCAAACATCGCCTCCCAACCGAGTATTTAAATCAAAATAAACCACATTTAGCAAATCTGACTGAACTGAAACATCACGAAGTAGTCTTTGAATTCATGCTAAATACCACGCGTCTTCAACAACCTATCGAAAACGCCCTATTCACAAAACGAACGGGGCTTCCTTTCGGCCAATTAGAGCCGTTATTACAGCAAGCAGTCAATCAAAAATTAATTCAACGAAGTGATTCACACTGGCAAGTCACTGATTTAGGACGACGCTTTACCAATAATTTACAAGCCATTTTTTTGCAAGATTAGATGAGGTGTAACTCTGTATAGGCAAATGTTCAACCCTAAATTGGGCCTCGACCCACCTGTTTTATTTGTCTATATGAGAGTTACACCCGATTAGATAGCCAATTTTACATTTTCTTGGTGAACTGTCATAATTCATAAATCTTTAGGGAGAGACGATATGCACAGTCTTATTTTTTTTCTGATTGCCATAGGAACAAGTTATGTGGTTGGCTCTTTATGTTCCGCCGTGGTTGTGAGTAACCTATGCTCATTACCAGATCCACGAACCGAAGGATCGCAAAATCCCGGAGCTACCAACGTATTACGTTTGTCAGGGAAAAAGTACGCGTTTATTGTGTTATTAGCAGATATGCTCAAGGGATTTTTTCCAGTCATTCTCTTTAAAATTTTCGGCGCAAGTCCATTTGTCCAAGGATTTATTGCATTGGCTGCTGTTTTAGGTCACATTTTCCCTCTATTTTTTAAGTTCAAAGGTGGAAAGGGAGTTGCCACTGGATTGGGGACCGTACTCGCATTAAATTGGATGCTAGGTCTCATTATATGTGGCATATGGATCTTAGTTGCGGCAATTAGTCGTTATTCATCCTTGGCATCTTTGGTTGCCGTTTCAGCGATACCTATTCTTGCAAACTTCTTTCATAACAGCATCAATGCTTTTTTTCCTCTACTCATGATGACCTTTTGTATCTTGATTAAACACAAAGAGAATTTTTCTCGATTGCAAGCCGGTGAGGAATCAAAAATTAATTTTAATGAGCGTCTCTAGATAAAATGAAAGAATTAGTTGCTGATGGATTATCATCCAGGGAACCAGCAAAAGTACTGGGTTATGCAAATTATATCGCGCTGAATAGTTTTATGAATAAACGTGGATTGCATCAAAAATGACTGATGGCCACACATTTCTGTTCATGAGTATTGAGGTCATAGTTTCTAAGACAACTCATGAAATTTCAATATAAATATTTTGTTGCAGCCATATATGCAATTGTTTTATTCTTGGACCGTTTAGATTTAACAATTGTAAACATAACTCTCCCATCTGTTGCAAAGACCTTTCATATTCCAGTGACATCAACTGACTGGGTGAGTTTTTCCTTTCTTCTCGCATTGGCGATTTCAATTCCGATTAGCTGTTGGCTAGGAGAGCGATTCGGATTTAAAAAAATCTACGTCTTATCCATGTGTTTGTTTGGCTTTGGCTCAACACGCTGTTCCTTTGCACCGAATTTACCCATTTTATTGGTATTGAGATTTATCCACGGTATTGGAGGAGGCATGCTTATTCCGGAGGGTATGACCATTATTTACCGGACATTTGATAAATCCGAATATGCGAGCATTACCAGCCTTACTTTCTTACCATCTCTTATCGCACCAGCAATTGCACCATTTTTAGGCGGTGTTATTCAAGATGTATTTGGCTGGCAAATGGTGTTTTTGTTATCTGGCCCGATTAGTCTGCTGTTAGCTGCTATTTCTTTGTATACATTACGTCATGATCAATCCAAGCATATGAATAAATTAGATTGGACCGGATTTTTATTATTTTCAGCTATATTGCTGGATTTATTTTATACGTTCTCGTTGATTGGTCATGCGGGATTTATGTTCATTATATTAGCAAGTACTTTAAGCTGGTGTATTTTGGTTTATTTGTTCATTTTTCATGAAACAACAACACTGAATCCTTTGATTAATTTGAATTATTTTTCAAATGAAATGTTTGTAAAAACCAATCTAATCCAAGTGTTCATCCATCAGTGGCCAACGTGCTTTCACATCAATTGCTTGGGATTGATCTCGCTCCCCCCGCATTAAATGCTGACAGCCCGCATAAGCAACCATCGCACCATTATCAGTACAGTATTCCATTCGGGGATAAAATACTTCTCCCTTTAGCCCAGACATCAACCTCGTTAGTTCAGCTCTTAAAGCTTGATTTGCACCCACGCCACCAGCCACCACCAAACGCTTACTGCCAACCTCTTGACACGCTCTTTTACATTTAATCACCAAGGTGTCGATCACTGCATCCTGAAAAGATTTGGCAATACCTATCCGTGCAGCTTGACTTTGATCGGACTGTTGCCAAACATGAAGCGCGTGTGTTTTTAAACCACTAAAACTAAAATCCAAGCCGGGCCTGTCGACCATGGGTCTTGGAAACTCTGGGAATTGATTCATATTTTCTGTACATGCTAAATCAGCTAATTTTGCCAACTCAGCTCCGCCAGGATAAGGTAGCCCCATTAATTTAGCAGTTTTATCAAAAGCCTCTCCCACTGCATCATCTAGCGTATCACCTAACAATCGATACTCACCAAGCGCTTTGACCTCGAGCAATTGAGTGTGACCTCCTGATACCAACAAGGCAACAAACGGAAATACCAGCATTGGCCTCTCTAATTTTGCAGCCAGTATATGCGCTTCAAGATGATGGACAGCAATGGCAGGTATGGCCAAAGCATAAGCTAAACTCTTCGCAAAACAAGCACCTGCCAATAAAGCCCCTATCAAGCCGGGACCGGCAGTGTAAGCAACGGCATCAAGATCTTGCTTAGAAAGTTTCGCTTCGAACAGTGCTTTCACCACCAAAGGCAACAAATGTTTAACATGATCCCGTGAGGCTAATTCAGGCACAACCCCCCCAAATTCACGGTGTAATTCAACTTGAGAGTATAGCGCATGTGACAACAGACCTTGATCCGAACAATAAATCGCAATGCCAGTCTCATCGCAGGAAGACTCGATACCTAAAACGCGCATATTTTATACACAATCATAGTGAAAAAAACAATTATATACCCAATAAACTTCAAAATGCTATTTTGCACAGGAAATCAAACACAATCAGGGGAAGCGCAACGAACCATTGGGTAAGCAGAACAAGAAACCATCCATGAAACCAGTATCTTGAGGTAGAATGAGTATGTTACCAAGTTATTTTATCAAAAAATATGTCTGTTCACTTGACTGTTGAGCGAAGTCGCACTAGAATTGCCATCCAATCTATGAATTATTTGAGGACAACTGAATGCCCACCGTTCGTGTTAAAGAAGGTGAAAATCCAGAATATGCTTTGCGCCGTTTTAAACGGTCTTGCGAAAAAGCCGGCTTATTAACTGAGCTGCGTCGACGAGAATTTTACGAAAAACCAACTGCTGAGCGCAAAAGAAAACAAGCTGCCGCTATTAAACGCCACCTTAAAAAAACATCGCGTGATGTTAGCTCGGGTCGCGCTGATAAAAGACGTCGCTAAAACATGAGCATTAAAGTTAAAATTAATGATGACTTAAAAGACGCAATGCGAGCCAGAGATAAGAAAAAACTCGAAGCGCTCCGCTTGATTACCGCAGCCATTAAACAAATAGAAGTTGATGAACGTATAGAAATTGATGACTCGCGATTGCTTGTGGTTCTCGATAAAATGTCCAAACAACGCCATGAGTCTATTCATCAATTTAAAGCCGCGAATCGTCATGATTTAGTCGAGCAAGAAGAATTCGAGCTTGAACTAATTCGACATTATTTACCTGCCCCATTAACAGACGCTGACATATCCAGTTTAATTGATCAAGCATTTTCTGCAGTCAATCCAACCAGCATCAGTGACATGGGTAAGATCATGGCTCATTTGAAGCCGTCCGTTCAAGGACGAGCTGATATGGCCCAAGTCAGTGCCCTCATTAAAACAAAACTAGTATCTCATCAAGATTAAATCATAGGATGAACGCGTAGATGCTTTTCCTAAGCTTTCATATTGAAGAGGCACTGGCTCAACCATAAGCTGCGCTTTGGCCTTTTTAAGAATTAGGATCTGTTGACAATTTATTCTAAAACACCGACGTGAGATGGTTTATTCACGGGATCAATAGATACCACGGATAAACCAATATCTGAGTTTTAACGTGAATAATCGACATATCTTGGTTAAAAAAAATTATTTAAAAAAAACCAAAGTCCAGATAAGGAAATTGGCACCCGTTCATGCAAGGTTTAATACCCCGTTCCTTTATCGATGAGCTTTTAAGCCGAGTAGATATTGTTGAGTTTATCGACAGTTATGTCCCCCTGAAAAAAAGAGGTACCTCTCACCTAGCTTGCTGTCCATTCCATCATGAAAAAACACCTTCATTTAATGTCTCCTCCAACAAGCAGTTTTATCATTGCTTCGGTTGTGGGGCCAGTGGTAACGTCATTAATTTTGTAATGAATTATCTCCAACAGCCATTTCCAGATGCAATAGAAACATTAGCAACTCGCGTTGGTATGCAAGTACCTCGTGAAGATCTTCCTGATGTGGACAATAAAAAAATGAACCTGTACCAATTTCTAGAACAGGTTAGTGTATTTTATCAACAACAATTAAAAATATCTGGGAAAGAAGCTATTCACTATCTAAAACAACGGGGCGTGAGTGGTGAAATAGCCCGTGATTACCTCATAGGATATGCACCAACTGGGTGGCAAACTTTAGAAACTCGCTTCAAAAATAATCGATCAGATCTGCTCGCGACTGGTATGACTATCAAAAAAGAAGATGGAAAAACCTATGATCGATACCGACAACGCATCATGTTTCCCATCCATGATAGGCGTGGCCGCATCATAGGCTTTGGTGGACGAACATTAAACAATGATCAAAAACCAAAATATCTCAACTCACCAGAAACTGTTTTATTTCAAAAAAATCGTGAGCTATATGGTCTGCACCAACTCATTCAACGAAAGCAGGCAATTCCTTATATCATTATTGTTGAAGGTTATCTAGATGTGCTTGCCTTGGCGCAGTTCGGCATTCATCGGGTCGTTGCCACGTTAGGTACGGCAACCAGCATTTACCATATCCAATTATTAAGCAAACACACAAAACAACTTATTTTTTGTTTTGATGGAGATAAAGCCGGTCAGCAAGCCGCATGGCGCGCATTAGAAAGCTGTCTTCCTTGCCTTAATTCAAATCTGACAGCCAACTTTGTATTTTTGCCTGAAAATCATGATCCCGATAGTTTTATTCGACTTGAGGGTCAACTGGTTTTTGAGCAATATTTAGAGAAAGCTCTGCCATTCAATCGGTTTTTCTTTGACACCCTATTGCAGGATATCAACACCCATGATTTAAGTGGCAAGAGTCTTTTAATCAGCGCAGCAAAACCTTATCTTATTAAAATGCCCGAGGGGCCCTACAAGCAATTGCTGATTGAAGAACTAGCGAAGATTACACACATAGAAAATCATAGAATTTTACAATTAATTGATGAAAACCCAAGTTTAGGATCGTCAAAAACGAATCACACAAACATCTCGCGAATTAAAAGAACACCACTTCGAATCGCGATGGCTTTACTATTGCAATCGCCAGCGCTTTATTTCGAATGCGAAAACATATTCAAAACATTAGATTTTAATAACAACAAACATCACGTATTACACGAAATTATCGAACAAATTAAGCAAAATCCAACCACAAATACCGCCTCCCTGATTGAGTGTTGGCGTGGTTCGCCTTTATTTGACAACCTCAATCAATTAGCAACATGGGATCACCAAGTTCCCGGTCAGGTTTTAGCAAAAGAACTGATGGATATTGTGATTTTTTTATCCAAACAAGATCAAGAAAATAAAATTCAAGTATTAATCGAAAAAGCGAGAAACTCAGGATTAACTGGATCAGAACAAAAAGAACTACAACGATTACTCACACAGCGACATATCAAAATAGACTGATAAAATCGACGATGCCTTTATTGTACATGATCCCTAAATATGTATAGCATGTTTCAAAAAGTAAGTTTATAATTAAGTCATTTGTTACGATATTTATGGTTTTTTATCAATATCTTCAGCCTTCTGAAGAAATTCTCCTAAACTAGCGCAGGTGTACGAATCTCTATGAGCACACACGATCAAGATCAGCAACAATCGCAGATTACCAATGTAATTCGATTAGGAAAAGACCAAAGCTATCTAACACATGCACAAATTAATGATTTGCTACCCAATCTGGTAGATACAGAAAATTTTGACGTCATCATTAATATTCTTGAAAACATGAATATCAAAGTTTTTGAGCAACCACCGGGTGATGATGAGTTGGTTGCTTTACTTGGGAATACCGAAGAAGCACCAGAGGATATTGATGAAGCGGCAACAGTTATTGCATCGGTTGATAAAGAGACTGGCCGAGTAACAGATCCTGTGCGCGCCTACATGCGTGAAATGGGTACAGTAGAACTCCTAACGCGTGAGGGTGAAATTCGCATTGCGAAACGGATTGAAGAAGGTATTTATCAGGTATTGAGATCCTTGGCCTACTATCCTGAAACGGTCAAATTAGTGCTTGATGATTATGGTCTGGTCCTCAAAGAGGAAATGCGATTAAACGAGATCATCAGCGGCTTTTCGGATGATGAAAGCGCTCCGCCTTCTAGTATTGGCTCGATGCTGGAAGAGTCACAGCAAGATGCACTAACTGATCCAGTCGAATTATTGGGTGATGCTGAAGATGGTGACGGTGATGGTGGCATTGATGGGGACGATGGCCCGAACCTTGAGCAAGCCAAAGTGTACTTTGATGAACTTCATGAAAATTACGAAAAAGTTATGCTTTCCTTGGCCAAATATGGACGAACAGACAAACAAACAGTTGAGTTACTGAATATTATGTCCGAGTCTTTTTTAAAACTAAAGTTAACTTCGAGACAAATTGATAAACTGACACGCCATTTTAGACAGCTACGTAATCACATTCGTGAGTTTGAGCGCAACATCATGCGTGTTTGCATTGAAAGAGCCAAGATACCACGAAAACTGTTTATCGAAACCTTCCCAGGAAAAGAAACAGACATAGAATGGATTGATAAACTTGTCCAGCACAACAAAAACCTTGATCCAGTCCGCATCAATGAATATGTGCAAGAAATCAAACAGCTACAAACCAAGCTGGCAGCTTTTGAGCACGAATATGGTTTAACCATCAGTGAAATTAAAGACATTAACCGTGAGATGTCGATTGGAGAAGCAAAGGCCAGACGTGCTAAAAAAGAAATGGTTGAAGCAAATTTACGACTTGTCATTTCAATTGCAAAAAAATATACCAACCGCGGTTTACAATTTCTAGATCTGATTCAAGAAGGGAATATTGGCCTCATGAAAGCGGTTGATAAATTTGAATATCGACGTGGTTATAAATTCTCTACTTATGCAACCTGGTGGATTCGCCAAGCGATTACCCGATCGATTGCTGATCAAGCAAGAACCATTCGTATACCGGTTCACATGATTGAAACCATCAACAAGCTAAATCGAATTTCCAGACAAATTTTACAAGAAACTGGGCATGAAGCGACACCGGAAGAATTAGCTGAAAAAATGGAGCTGAGTGAGGATAAAATTCGCAAAGTTCTCAAAATCGCAAAAGAACCGATTTCAATGGATACGCCTGTTGGTGATGATGATGAATCAAGACTTGGTGATTTCATTCAGGATGACAATATTGTATCCCCGATAGATTGCGCCACGGCCGAGGGTCTAAGGGAAGCGACATTAGAAATCCTTGAAACATTAACCCCTCGCGAAGCCAAAGTTTTGCGAATGCGTTTTGGAATTGAAATGAACACTGATCATACATTAGAGGAAGTTGGAAAACAGTTTGACGTTACCAGAGAACGTATACGTCAAATTGAAGCCAAAGCGCTGAGAAAACTTCGCCATCCCTCTCGCTCTGAAAAATTGCGTAGTTTCTTAGAAGGAGATTAGAGCTAAATTATCAACATAAACTAAAAATATTGTAGCAATAAACATCATTAGACATTACAATTGTCATCGTCGGGCCTATAGCTCAGTTGGTTAGAGCAGCGGACTCATAATCCGTTGGTCCTAGGTTCAAGTCCTAGTGGGCCCACCAATTAAAACCAGTAAAATCAATCAGTTACCACTTGCATCCCAATCAAGCCAAAAGTCCTTGCGTGACTTTTGCGTGACCTAGCTTCAAAAGGCTATAAAGAAACCACCTTTGAAGCTTGTTTACATACCTCTAATGACTTACCGTTTGGATTACGCAACAACGTGAGCACCACCCCACTTCGTTGCTTTTCACAAACGCGATTTGCAGCCTCATACAAGTTTTGCAGTTCTGCCGACGAATAATGTGTGGTTATTCGCCCAGAGCGATGTCCTAAGAGATCTTGACGATCTTCGAAACTAACCCCTGCTGCGCGAAGTCGTCGTCCAAATGTATGCTTCAGATCATGCACACCGACTACATTTAACTCCGCTTCCCGCCTAGCATCACGCCAACCTGTTGATAGCATCCTAACTAATGGCGTACTTCGGTAACTGAATACATGCGTTGGATGTGTCCCACGCTCAGCATTCACAACGGAAGGTGCGGCATCATTACAAACTACCAAACGTTCTTCGCCATTCTTTACCAACTCAGCCGGAACGATAAACACAAGAATATGCGGTAACTCAGGAATATTGATTTCCCATTCCCAACGTAATTGACAAATTTCTTGATCCCGACATCCCGTATTCCTTCCGCAATTACAGATGCCCTTAACGCGCAGTGTTCACCAGTTGCTGTTTTTAATTGGCTATTGGGTAAGCCCGTCCAATCAACAAGAATAATAGGCCTACCCTGATTTCCAATGACTAATTGTGTTACTTTTTTGTATATCTCGATTGATTTGCTTTGATAGTAGTTATTTGACAATAACTTATCAATACGATGAATTCCCGCACGCTCTTTCCCTGATATATCCAAGCTTCGGCCTAATTGAGTAAGACGTAATTGTTTCGACATAATAATCGCAGTTAAAACAGGGATAAGTGATTGAATACGTGTTTTATGAATGGCTGTACCTAATAATTGATGTACAATCTTGGTGATGTGCATGGATAACCTTTTCTAAGTGAATCTTCAGAAATCCAATTAGATCATGTTATGCCATGCATGTCTCTTTCTTTACATCACGAACCCAGCACAGCCTATAGTAAATTGTTGTTCAAAAAAAGGTGACGATACTTCAGCACGTCCCGAGCGCAGCGAGGGATCTCCCTCAGTGGCAGGGTCTTTAGCATAGCGAACGGTATAAATCGTCCCACTCGGGATTTAATGAATTAATCAGATCCTGCTTCTTTTTTCGTGACCACTTCACATTTATGAAATACGATATGATAAGATCATAAATTTTAATAAAGATGATTTTTTTGAATATTTTTGGTTAACTCCAAAAGAAATAATAGAGTGCTTATCGAATGGTGAAAAAGCAAAAAGCGATTTGTTAACACTCATCAAATTATTTTACTTGTGATGGTTTAGTATCGAGATAATTGCGTGAGATTTGCGTATTTACTGTGATAATTAACAGCTGCATCATCAGTATTTTCCAATCCTAAGATGAGCCTGAAATAATTAAGACAATGTCGTAGTTAGCTTTGTTTTTAGGGTTTTGATTTTTATAAATTATTTATTTGTTATTGTAGCATAAAGAAGACATTGTGGATGAAGTGTGGTCA
>DAIDKT010000116.1 GCA_027449905.1 Legionellales bacterium | reverse complement strand
TTGACCACACTTCATCCACAATGTCTTCTTTATGCTACAATAACAAATAAATAATTTATAAAAATCAAAACCCTAAAAACAAAGCTAACTACGACATTGTCTTAATTATTTCAGGCTCATCTTAGGATTGGAAAATACTTACTTAAATACCCGCCTGCGCGAGTTGCCTCATAAAGAATGTTACTGAAAATAGGAATTTTTTGATTTATGCGATTATGCATCAACAATTGGACTGGCTGTTAGCTGGCCTTGATTTTCGACTCATGTCCGAGTTTCCAATGTTGGATTTCACGCATTATTTTTGATGCAATATACTAATTTTTATTACAAAACGGAGGTTATTTTGGTATAATAATCATAATAAAAACAACACGTTAATGCCTAAACATGCCCGTCAAGAAGCCATGTTCCGTGAGGCGGGTGTCTTTGTCACGCGCGGCACGTTGAGTCACTGGTTGATTCATTCAGCCAAGTTACTCACGACGCTCGTTAAGTTGATGGAGGCGGATATCAATGATTATGACATTGCGTATGCTGATGAAACCTCATTGCAGGTGCTAAAAGAAAAAGACCGCTTGCCGACTCAAAAATCATTTATGTGGCTTTTTATCGGTGGCCCACCCGATAAGCGTGCGTTTGTTTACCAATATCACCCAACGCGCACCCATAAAATTCCGTTTGATTTTTTTACAGATTTCAAAGGGTATTTGCATGCAGATTGTTATAAAGCCTATGTTGAGTTGGGCAAATAAAAACACATTCATCATGTGGCGTGTTGGGCACACGCAAGACGTTATTTTGTTGATGTGGCTAAAGCCAGCAAAAAATTAGAAGGCTGGCTAGAAGATGAATTTGATGCTTGCTTTTTGTCTTCTGAATTGAAAGCACTCTTTGATTGTTTTGCACCCATGTTAGCCTTATTATCAATCGCTCAATGTAATCTAATTATACACTATAATGAGGTTTGTTGCTTTCGCCACCCGTGTTCGATCGGAAGCGTGCTCTATGTATATCTAACATGGCCTTGTGAAGGTTGTGCGTTCGCGGGGGTAAACTCGTTACGACTCGAAAGAGGAGCTTACCCTCGGAGACCTTATTTTCTGCTGGGATATCAGCTACATCACCAGCGATGTTGATGGATGGTAGGTAAGGAGTCAGCCGGGCGTATATTACCCGATATGGTACCGTAATCGGGGAAGGCCTGAATCAGATAAGTCAGGTATAGAATGTAAGACTCAAATGAGTAGAAGTTGCAGAATCGCAAGTGATAAGTGATCAAGAAGACATTATCTGCCACAGTAGAACTGGTGAAAGCGGTACTGGATCTGGACTATTGGTGGAGCAACAAACTCGCAGGGTGTCGAACAAGACCGAAGACTTGGCAACGCACCTGTTAGAAAGGATTTGCAATCGAGCAAATCTGAATCGAGCATATGAGCGCGTGAAATCGAACAAAGGTTCACCTGGTATAGATGGGATGACCGTCGAGGTATTAGGAGAATGGATTCGAGAGCACAAAGGGCACTTAAGCTCAGCGCGCAGTGTGTGGGAGAAGCTAGACTCCAGGATAAGGCGTAAACTTCGATGATACAAACTGAAGCAGAAGACACGAGGTAGTAACATTGTGAAGTATCTGATAAGTCTTGGCATAGCAGCAGTAGAAGCCTGTCAATTGGGCTCGTCGGGAAAGGGATGGTGGCGTTTATCACGAACACGATCACTTCATCGGGCGCTGAATAATGCTTGGTTTGAAGAACAGGGACTCATTTGTCTAGAGGGTAGATGGCTGCAGTTGCTAAAAGCTTAACTGAAACCGCCGTATGCGACATCGCTTGTGCGGTGGTGTGAGAGAGGACGGGGACCGTAAGGCCCCTCCTACTCGATGGTGGGGATTTTTCACAAAGTCGAGTTGTAGTGATCACTAATTTTGCAGGTCCGGATGTTATCAAACATATATCGTAGGTAACCCGAGGTACGTCATCCTGATCGTAGTGAAGGATCTTCAGTTGACTTGGTTTGAGCCAAATTCAGGAGTTTCTTCATTGTGTTCAGGATGAAATTGGCTCGGTTTGACTTTTAAATAAAAATTATTACCTACAACCTGAATGTACTGATATTGAATAACAAAATTATTTTTTTGCCAAAATAACATCAATCACATGTGTGTCTTGGTAGGGAAATGTGAAAATTTTTTCAAGCATGCGCTTAATACGTTGCAATAGAAAATTTCTGGGTAACATAGGAATAGATAATGTGTTAATAAACCAGGAACCATTGATACCAAATAAAGCGAGTTCGTCAATGTTATTGAGGGTGATTGGTATATGTAAACGCCGATGTTCCAAGACCTGAAACTGATGTTGCTTGAGTGTGTAGAGTAAATCGTCTTCATTCGCAGCCACTGGGGTGTTTTTTACCACTGCCTTGTAGTAATGACCCACAATGTTGCTTAAAATAGAACCCTTTGATATAAAATCGGCCAGGTGTTTTTGTGCAATGGGAAATGATTCATAGGTTGTTGTAATCATAGAAAAATAACCATTCGCACGAGCTAACGTTTGAGCCTGTTCGCATAGGACAGCGGTGGGTATGTACGCATTAATAAAATGTGCGAGTATCAAATCTTGGCTATGGGGCGGTAAATATCGAGTTGCTTGCGCTGCGGAGGTTTCAATCGTGGTTAAAGACATATCTTCCGTGGCTCGTTTTAACATTTCACTTGATACATCAATGCCGGTGTAGTCCGCCTCTGGCATGTGCTGTTTTAATTTTCTTAAAAAAGCACCATCACCGACCCCCATGTCAAGCACTTTATACTGAGATTTATATCCAATATTTACTCGATTAATCTGTTCGATTGCTGATTTATGACTTTCACTGATTGAGCCGAAACAGTCAGCTGTATCATATTCACTTGCAATAGTGTTATACATGGCCTTAACGAACATGCAAAACCCCTTCCAAAAAATTGATTCCTAACTTCCAAGTATATTTTAATTTTTTAGGATTTCATATCTTTTTCTAGGATGAAACTTCGACTCTACTCGGATGACCAAAGTCAAAAAATAATTGACGACAAATGATTGCATTGCTAACATCGCTCTAAATTAGCTATTTTACTCGAATGTGTATATACCCATTCTAGCTGAAGAGACTGGTTTCATGTTTTTTTTGGGTGAATCCTGCCCACAACCCAAGGATATGTATGCAGTTTATTGATTTAAAAACCCAGTCAGATCGGATCCAAGACGCACTGATTAATCGATTTAAAACTGTGCTCTCTCATGGCGCCTTTATTATGGGGCCAGAAATTAGCGAAGTAGAAAAAAAACTATCTGAATTTGTTGGTGTTGAACATGCGATAACAGTATCAAGTGGAACAGATGCACTCCTCATTGCGCTGATGGCCTTAGATATCGGTCCCGGGGATGAAGTGATCACGACCCCATTTAGTTTTTTTGCTACTGTTGAAGTCATTGCTTTATTGGGAGCAAAGCCTGTTTTTGTCGACATCGATCCGAATTCTTATAATATCAATTCAAATTTAATTGAAGCGGCCATCACGCCGAAGACAAAAGCCATCATGCCAGTGAGTCTGTATGGACAATGTGCTGATTTTGATGAAATTAATTTGATAGCTCAAAAGTATCATTTGCCTGTTATTGAAGATGCTGCTCAAAGTTTTGGTGCCCAATATAAGGGTCTAAAATCATGCGGCCTGACATCAATTGGTTGTACCAGTTTTTTTCCTTCTAAGCCACTTGGATGCTACGGTGACGGCGGCGCTTGCTTTACTAACGATCATGAACTTGCCACGCGCATGCAAGAAATTCGTGTCCATGGACAGTCAAAACGTTATTACCATACGCGATTGGGAATTAATGGTCGATTTGATACATTGCAAGCTGCATTTTTGTTGGAAAAAATGGAGTTATTTCCCGAAGAAATAGATCTTCGACAGCAAGTGGCACATCAGTATAGTGAATGGCTACCAAGCCATATTAAAAAACCATTCATAAAATCGCATAACAAAAGTGTGTTTGCACAATACACGATTGGCATTGAAAATAGAGACTTGGTTCAGCAGCAGTTACAACAACTGGGTATACCAACCGCAGTCCATTACCCTGTCGGCCTGCATAATCAACCAATTGTCAAGTCATTGTATCCAGACAGTAAATTATTTGAACATACAGATGTTGCCGCCAAACAGGTTATGAGTTTACCGATGCATCCGTACTTGACCTCGACACAGCAACGTCAAATTTGCCAAGCTGTGGAACAGGTGTTGATAGAGGACGTGGTCGAGGGGTAAATGTTCTATTTGATTACCGTTGTTTTTATGATGTCTTGGGGTTTAACCTGGTGCGTTAGGCGGTATACCTTGGCAAAAGACATGCTAGATGTACCAAACACACGCAGTTCTCATCATGTTCCGACTCCCAGAGGTGGTGGTATTGCATTTGTATTTGTTTTTAACGTTGTTTTTGGTTGTTTAGTTTACTTAGATGTCATCAATTGGCCTGGTGCCAACATGATTTTAGTCACGTCAAGCTTTATTGCCTTTCTGGGATTTTGCGACGACAAGTACTCATTAGCTGCCAGATGGCGTTTATTAGGACACTTTGCGGCTTCTATTTTGGCTTTGTGTGCCCTGGGTGAAACGCCGATTATCTATTTATATCACTATACTATACAGCCAACACTGGTCCTCAATTTGCTCATCGTCATTTATCTCGTTTGGATGGTTAATTTATACAACTTTATGGATGGTATTGATGGTATTGCGACTGTAGAAGCCATTTCAGTTTGTCTTGGTGCAGCTTTTTTATATTGGTTTACAGGTCATGTGACAGCAATGCTTTTGCCTTTGCTATTGGCCACGATTATGACTGGTTTTTTATATTGGAACTTTCCACCCGCGCGGATCTTTATGGGTGATACCGGTAGTGGTTTTCTTGGATTTATCTTGGGGATAATGTCTTTGAAGTCGGCTATGTTAAATGTCGAGTTTATTTGGTGTTGGCTGATACTGCTTGGCGTGTTTATGGTTGATGCGACATTGACGTTGCTGATTCGACTCAAACAGGGCGAAAAAATTTATATCGCTCATCGTAGGCATGCTTATCAACATGCATCCCAGCTTTTTGGTTCCCACCTTAACGTTACCATCGGTGTATTGATTATCAATCTATTGTGGTTATCGCCTATTGCGCTACTCGTTGGATTGGGATTTGTCGATGGGTTTATTGGTTTGTTAATTGCTTATTTACCTTTGCTTATTATGGCATTTCAACTCAATGCGGGTAAGTGTCTTTTATAGAGAGATTGTAATGGGCATTTATTTTGTATTAAAGCAAATTGCCTTAAGGTTTTGTTAAGGTAACCTCTGTACAATGATGTGGGAATGGTTGGTTCGCCGGAATTGGGCGATCACTTAACCTAAACATAATTGTATCTAGTCATCACAATTTTTGATACTCGTTGAAACGTCAAATTTGAGTGCAAGAACGAAAATTTTCTAAAAAAGCGCTGAATACATCTGTATTTGGAGCACCCCGTTCCTTCACAGGGGCATGGGTTTTTGGTTTGTTTTTATTCAATTTGTTTCAAATATGGTTTTTCTTGATAGGTGCTGAATAGTTACAGATAATTTTATTTAATACAAGATAATCACCATGGATGCTTCTGTGGAAAGCACCAAAAGTGTTCAACTTGAGATGCTGTTGCTTTAGGGAGATTTTAATATGTTAATTTTAACACGACGTATAGGCGAAACATTGATAATAGGCGATGATGTCAATATCACAGTATTAGGTGTAAAAGGTAATCAAGTGCGATTAGGGATTAATGCCCCTAAGGATGTATCAGTTCATCGTGAAGAGATTTATCTACGAATTCAACAAGAAAAAAACGATGTAGAACAAGATGTTGAAATGGTCGATTAGTTATCCTAGCTTTGGGTTCTTTGTCAGTTGATCTTTTGGATCCCGACCTCCGGCGACTTGTTCGCCTTGTTCGCTGTGTACGGAGCTCTTGCTTGATAGACAAGACCATTGTGCATAAAAAATTCGAAATGGATCTCGCGAACAGTTAGCGGGGTTTCGAAATTTTAAATGTCGACATGCCTTGGTGTTTCATCTTAAAATTTGATGCTGATGAGGCGCCAGGGCCTGATGCGGATTGAATAATTGAATAGATGCCTCACCAGAAGCAACGTGGTGTTCTTTCCCGTTGTCATCGATAAGGATTAGTTGTCCAAGTTGGTTCACGCCTTTTGCCAAACCATGAATAATCCTCGTCGGTTGGCAAACTTTAATTTGTTTTTCAAGTAGATAATCCGATTTTTTCCAGGCCGGTAGAAAGCGATTAAAACCATAGATAAAAAATTGTTCTATATATTGGTTTAATTCCAGAATTAACTGAGCAATCAGTTGGTTGCGATCGAACGTCATCCCTGTTATTTCTAATAAAGAGCACCAAGGCCTATCGAGCGCTGATTGAGTAGGTTGTTGGTGAGTCAACGAGTTAACATTTAACCCAATACCGATGATAACAGCCATCTGCTGATCACTCATTTTCATTAATTCAATTAAAATACCAGCTAATTTTTTTTCATGCCACATGAGATCATTAGGCCATTTAATTAAAATGTCAGCATCTGGAATGAAATGGTCAATTGTTGATTTGATAGCAAGGCTCACTATTAAACTCAAAGCACCTAATTGATTCATTGTAAAAAATTCAGTGCCTTGATCAGAGCATGCAGATTCAGTGGATTTTTTTGAATTGGTATTTATTGTAACAGGCCAACGGATCGAAAAGTAGATATTTTCAGCAAAAGGTGAATACCAATCACGCCCTAAACGACCTTTACCGGCCGTTTGCATTTCAGCACAACAGATATCAATTTGTTTGTGGTAAGGTAATTGTTGTAAATACAGATTTGTTGAATCAATTGATTTAAACAGATGAATATGAAAGCGATTCGCCTGTTCATATAATTGAAAATTAATTTGTTTTTTATCAAGTAAGATCACAAAGACGGTCCAGAGAAATATATCGAATTGTTTCAATAGTCGGATGATGGCATACAGCGGCACTGCAAGCAATTTGCGGCATAAACGACACAATTTGCCAGTCTTGCTTATGGAGTGTATCGTAGACCAAACCATTTGGAGATGGCAAATGAGGAACATTGAACTGTTGCGTCGGGTAGGATAATCCGAGCCCACATGCTTTGATGAACGCTTCTTTCTGTGCCCAAATATGAAAAAAGGAAAGAGCCCGTAATCTTTCTGTTACCCGCTTAAAATGTTGATTTTCCTGCTCGGAAAACATGAGCGATCCAATGCCTAAATAAGGTCTTCCTGAAAAAAATTCCAAGTCAATACCAACAGGAAAATGTTGGCCAATCACGACCAACGCGAGATCTTTTGAGTGACTAAGATTAAATTCAAGTCCCGAATGAGACAAAAGACTTGGCTTACCATATCGGTTTTCTTCAAACTCATGAGCGTCTGGTGTTTTATCTAGAAGATAACGTGATAGAATCATCCTGAGTCCTGCATGGGCGGCTATAAAACGCTGTCGATGTTTTGGAAAATAAAATCGATTCGCCCGTTCGGTTTCAGCATGATTTAAAATATTCATCGTGTTTGGCCAGACCGTGTGAAGCGGGTATTGCCAAATATCAATGCACATGGGCATTAAAGTGAAACCTTCCAACACCGCTTGATTATATGTGAAGCGATAAAAGTGTTGAGAAAAAGATTGGATTTGTGGAGCAATATTAGGGGGCATCGAAGAGGAACATGACCTTTTTTTTGATTTATTTGCGCAATTATGCTACTTTTCATGTTTCGTTACAACTATCAAATGATTTGAAGGGATGAAATGAGCGTACAATTTTTAGAGTTTGAACAACCAATTGAAGAACTAAATCAAAAAATTCAGGCCTTACGAATGGTTGATGGTGACAGTGAAGTGAATTTGACTGAAGAAATTGCTCGTTTAGAAGAAAAATCTGCCGAACTAACAGCACGTATCTTTTCTAAACTAGAGCCATGGCAAGTAGCACAAATGGCAAGACATCCGATACGACCGCAAACAACAGATTATCTTGAGCATATTTTTACTGATTTTCAGGAGTTGCATGGTGATCGACACAACTCATGTGCTCCTGCAATTATCGGGGGATTAGCGAGGTTTAATGGTGATCCAGTGATGATCATTGGTCATCAGAAAGGCAAGAAAACCAAAGAGAAAGTGTATCGAAATTTTGGGATGGCACGACCCGAAGAATATCGTAAAGCACTAAGACTCATGAAAATGGCGGAAAAATTTAAGCTACCAATTTTCACATTTATAGATACCGCAGGTGCTTATCCAGGTATTGGCGCCGAAGAGCGTAATCAATCGGAAGCAATCGCGCGTAATCTTCAAGAAATGTCCACTTTAAAAACACCGATTATATGTGTTGTTACTGGGGAAGCAGGTTCTGGAGGCGCATTAGCAATTGGCGTAGGAGATAGGATCTTGATGTTACAATATTCAATTTACTCGGTTATTTCGCCGGAAGGTTGTGCATCTATTCTGTGGAAGGATGCGAGTAAAGCAAGCGAAGCTGCCCAGGCAATGGGGATCACTGCCGATAAAATACATAATCATGGATTGATTGATGTGGTTCTTAAAGAACCGTTGGGTGGTGCACACCGGAATTTGCTTGAGATGGCCGGCACAATCAAAGTGGCCTTAACAAGTGAGTTACATCAACTTCAATCTTTATCTTTAAGTGAATTGATCGATCGTCGGTATGCAAAATTCATGAAAATGGGTGCATGTGATTAAAAAGCTTTTACAGAGTGTTTGGCTTGAACACCTGCAACAGTACAAAAAAATTTGGATTGGATTTAGTGGTGGTTTGGATTCCAGTGTATTGCTGCACGAGTTAGCACATACTGATTTATTTGTTGGTAAAGTGGTAGCTGTGCATGTAAATCATGGTTTAAGCCCTCATGCGAATGATTGGCAACGGCATTGTGAGGAGGTTTGCGTTAAACTGGGTGTCCCCTTTATCAACCATGTCATTAAAATACCTACTTATTCTAATCTTGAAGAGCAAGCACGCTTAGCACGTTACGGTATTTTTGAATCAATCATAGAAAGCACGGATTGTTTTCTTTTGGCTCATCATCGCCATGATCAAGCTGAAACTATCTTGCTACATTTATTCAGAGGCACAGGAATTGATGGTTTGGCAGCCATGCCCGCTATTCGGCAACTGGGTGCTGGGAGATTAATTAGGCCATTATTGGACTTTACTCGGACTGAACTTGAAAGTTATGCAGTAACACATCGAGTCAGTTTCATCGAAGATGAGAGTAATCTAAACTTGGCTTATTCGAGAAATTATATTCGTCATCGTGTTCTGCCTATGTTGCAAGAAAAATGGCCTAATGTGGTTCGAAATATATCTTCGTGCGCCAATCATTGCCAGGAAGCCAAGGAAAACTTGGACCAGTTAGCATATATAGATTGCAGCGAGTTGAGACGAGATTCGTTACTTAATCCGATGGTTAGCTTGAGCAACATGGAAAATAAAAAGATCGTCTCTGACCTTCAGGCCAAACTGTGCATTGACTCTTTACCACGGGAAAATCAGAGCCGAATGATCAATGTGTTACGCGTTTGGTTAAAAAACCATAAGATTCGACTTCCGAATACTGATATTTTACGGCGACTGGTGAATGAGGTGATACTGGCTAGACCAGATGCGATGCCACTTGTTTCTTGGAATAATATTATTGTTAGGCGATATCAAAATAATTTGTTTTTGTTAACTGAAAAACCGATAAATGCAGGTACAAATACCATATGGAAAGATTTCCCTTCAATCTGTCACCTAGCTAATGGTGTGGATTTACACGCTATTGTGACAGATGATGGTTTCGGAATATCAGCAGATAGCCGTATTGAAGTGCGTTTTCGTCGGGGTGGCGAATGCTTTAAATCAAACGGGCAAACAAAAAGTTTGAAAAAATTATTTCAACAATGGCAAGTACCTCCATGGCAGCGCAATCAAGTCCCATTGATTTATGTAAATGACACTTTAAAAATTGTGGTTGGTTATGGGATGACTGATCAGGATGAGGAATTAAACAAAAATCTTAGAAAATACTGCATTATCTCATTAAAACAGCGATAATCCACGCTAATTGAGCAAACCAGTCTTACATACCGAGAATAGATATGTCACAACCTTTAATAAATATCACACGTAGACAAGCTTTGATTTTTGCCGTCTTTCTGGTGATGTATGAATTCTTAACTTATATTGCAAATGATATGATCATGCCTGGCATGATCGCAGTGGTCCATTCTTTTCATGCATCGTCCGAGGATATTGCCTCATCATTAACCATGTATGTGTTAGGCGGGGCCAGTTTACAATTAATTTTAGGCCCTATTTCAGATCAATTCGGTCGTCGTCCAGTCATGTTGTTTGGCGCATTTCTATTTTTTATTTGCACAACCATGATTGCTTTCACCCAGACGATTGAACAGTTTTTAATAATGAGATTCTTTGAGGGAATGGGATTATGCTTCATCAGTGTGATTGGTTATGCTGTTTTACAAGAAATTTTTGATGAAATGGATGCAGTTAGATTGATTGCCGTCATGACCAATGTGGCCGTCCTGGCTCCGCTATTAGGGCCACTAGCCGGTGCTTTATTGGTGCATTATTTAAGTTGGCATTATATTTTTTTGGTGATAGCTGGTTTATCGTTGGTCGCTTTATGGGGATTATGGCGTTATATGCCAGAATCAGTCGGTCAAATGAAGCGCGATGGCACAGAGATTAAGCGTTCGGCTTTGTCTTTTAATAATATTATGAGGAATTACAGTCAGTTATTAATTCATATACCATTTATTTTGGGGGCCGTTTCCTTCGGTGTTATTGGTGTTATTTGCGTTTCATGGATAGGTTTGTCTCCCGTTATTTTGGTCGAGCAAGCGCAATTGACTTTGGTACAATATGGCGCGTGGCAAATCCCAATTTTTGGTTCTTTTATTCTTGCAAACCTGTTACTTGTTAAACTTACACATTATTGGAGCCTGAGATCATTGATTATGCTTGGTGCGGTTATTTCATTTATCGGTTTGTTATTAATCGGGGTCATGCCACACTTATTCAGCCACCATTATATCTGGTTAATCCCGGGTATTATGATCTACTTTTTCGGATATGGCATGGTTGCATCACCATTGAGTCGTTTCATTCTATTTGCTACCAACGTCAGTAAAGGCACCGCTTCTGCTTTGTTGAGTATGATTTCTATGTGCATACAAGGTGGCGGAATAGAGCTGGCTAACTTGGTATACAAGACTCACAATAATCAACACTTCGGATATTACGCGATCACAATAAGCATTATTTTTATCATAGCCGTGATCCCGGCTGTTATTTTGCAAAAAAACCAGAAAAAATAGATTTTGTAACCAGTCTGATTGAGTGATAAGATAATTTATACTGCCAAAATTGTGTAATCAAGTGAAACAGAACGGACTTAATATAAAGCATCTAGAGGAAAAAATCGCCTCCATGCAACTTGAAATCAATCAATTAAAGACGAAGCTCATCAAACTTAATCCGGCTTCATTGAATGAGAATGATGATCTCTCCATCCATGATTTTTTAACTGGCTTACCCAATCGTAAAGCAGTTGAAACCCGAGTTGGCAAACTCATTGATTTTCCTACCAGGGAAAATCAATTGCTGGCTGTTCTATATCTAGATCTGGATAATTTTAGAATCGTGAACGACTCATTGGGTTATGATATAGGCGATTGCTTACTAATAGACCTGGCTAACTTATTGTTAAATATTATTCAAGAAGGTGATGTAGTCGGGCGATTGGGAGGAGATGAATTTATTATCGTATTGAATTCATCAAATCATTCAGATTACCCCGCCAATATTTCTCAAAAAATTATAAGGAAGCTTGACACCCCGTTTAATATCAATGGAAAAGATATCTACGCCAATCTCAGCATTGGTATTGCGGTGTATCCAACCTGCGGAGCAGGAGCGGTTGAGCTGATTAGAAACGCTGATATGGCGATGCAAGAAGCAAAAAATAATGGTAAAAATCAATATCGATTTTTTAATGAGGAATTATGTCATCAAAGTGAAATAAATCTGCTAATTATGAATGGGCTGCGAGCAAATATTATTACAGAAGAAATGTTTTTTGTATTTCAACCAATTATTGATATCAAACATCAGAAGTGTATTGGTGTAGAAGCGCTCTTGCGTTGGCAGCATTCACAGTTAGGACTTATTTATCCTGAGCAATTCCTGCCAATTGCCGAGAGGTCTGGGAGTATGGTGGCTTTGGGTCATGTGATTTTTAAACGTGCTTTACAAGATTACTGTCGTATGCAATTACACAATCATTTGTTTTTGTCATTTAATATGTCAGCGGGTGAGTTTGCATCTATGGATGAAGAGGCATTTATTCAGTTGATTTACAAAGAGAAAATGTCCCCAAAACAGCTCATTATCGAGTTAACAGAATCTATGATGATCGTTGATCCTCAGTCCATATATGAAAAAATGAAATTTTTGACGAATGCAGGCGTTCGAATTGCAGTAGATGATTATGGCATGGGATATTCATCATTAAGTTTACTGAAACAACTACCATTAGAAGTTTTAAAAATAGATAAGTTGTTCATAAAAGATATTGGTAAAGATCAAAATAACACTATCATCGTGAAATCCACTATACAACTCGCTCACAACCTCGGTTTGAAAGTGGTTGCAGAGGGCATAGAAACCAAAGAACAGTTGGATTTCCTTGCTGAGCACGGATGTGACCACGGCCAAGGATACTATTTCTCAAAGCCACTCGATTGTGAGCAATTAATTGAATATATTCACCAGCTGTGATCAGTGCTTTTTAGCAAAACTGTCTGAAAACAGATTATACAGCCAACCAATCACTGCGCCTGCAACAAACCCATCAACAAAAGCTATTAAACCGCCAATAATACTTCCTGTTACAGAGGGTTCATAACCAATAAATACGTTGCCCATGGCCGATACAAATGCTGTTCCATATGTCAGGTAAGTGGCTAGAAGCCCCATTAATAGAACAGACAAAGCCCAAGGTATACCTAAAGCAAGTCCCAACGCCGTCGAGTTAAGTTTTATTTTTGTAGCAGCCATGATAATCTCTCCATTAATTTTCATTTCAAGTTAATTATAGACGTTTTCTGAATAACTTCGCATCGAAGATGTTTCTTGGATATTTGAACGGTTAGCGATTACAACCCAACTTGGTAGATTAATATGTATTTAGCTGGTGTAGATGAGGTAGGCAGGGGGCCTTTGGCTGGCCCAGTTGTAACTGCAGCTGTTATTTTAAATCAACCGATTGCTGGTTTGACTGACTCTAAAAAATTAACACCATTAAAACGAAAGCGTTTAGCAGAAGAAATTCGAGAAAAATCTATATGTTATGCATATGGGCGTGCCGAAGTTGATGAAATTGATGCACTCAATATTCACCATGCGACGTTGCTGGCGATGAAGCGAGCGATAGAAAATTTAGTTACAAAACCCACCGAAATTATGGTTGATGGACTGTATGTTCCTAATGTAGATACGCCATGCCATGCTATTGTCCGCGGCGATAGTTTGATCTATCAAATAAGCGCCGCCTCAATTCTTGCCAAAGTATTACGCGATGCAGAAATGGAGCAGATGGATACGATTTATCCTGGGTATGGATTTGCTAAGCATAAAGGGTATCCAACTCAAGCGCATCGTCTTGCTTTACAAAAACTAGGGCCGACCCGCATTCATCGCCGCAGTTTCAATGGTGTTGAATGATCACGCATGCATTACTTCATGAAGTAATGCTGATCAGTTTGCGTTAGGTACACTTTCTGGTAGAGTAGATAATTGCATCGAAATATTAAGAAGAAAATCTATGTGGGGCTACAATTCCGAACAAAACCTCCGATATAAACGTTTATTTGAGACGGCATACGATGGGATTTTGATTTTAGATTTTGAGACAGGGCGAATTCAAGATGTGAATCCTTATCTCATCAACTTACTGGGTTATACAAAAGAAGAGTTTATTGGTAAAGAGCTGTGGGAAATAGGTCCAATGGTCGATAAAAATGCTTCGATCAGGGCGTTTGCAACATTAAAGAAAGAAGGTTACATCAAATACAGTGATTTGCCATTACGCACAAAAGACGGCACAATCATCAGCGTTGAGTTCGTAAGTAATGCATACGGTGTGAATGGGGATATGGTCATTCAATGTAATATCAGGGATATCACCAGTAGAAAAACGATAGAAACGGAATTGATTCATTTTCAGCAGGTGTATGTGCGTAACATGCGTGCGATAGTGGAAGCATTGACCAAGGTGATTGTTGCCAGAGATGCCTATACTTATCAACATCAAATTCGCGTTGCTCATTTGTCTGTGGCCATTGCCATTGAGATGAATGTGCCAATTTTACCATCGAAGGCTTAAAGCTAGCCGCTCTCATTCATGATATTGGTAAGATTAGTGTGCCAATTGAAATCTTAACCAAGCCCACCCCCTTAACAGAACCAGAAATTGCGATGTTAGAGGGCCACGTACAAGCTGGGTATGACATGGTCAAGAATATTGACTTTCAGTGGCCTATTGCTCAAACCATTTATCAGCATCACTGTCGTCTAGATGGCAGTGGTTATCCTAATCATTTAAAAGGGGATAGCATAATTCTAGAGGCGCGGATATTAGCCGTAGCTGATACGGTAGAAGCCATGAGTCACCACCGACCGTATCGAGCATCATTGGGTCTTGATGCAGCATTACAAGAAATTGAAAATGGGAAGAATACATTATATGACCCGCAAGCAGTGGATGCGTGTTTGAAATTATTTAGAATATATGGGTATCAATTTCCTCCGGTTGCTTGATATTTGGGGTTTCTCGACTTTAGCCATTTTTCCTTAATCCGTTCGCCCTGAGCGTGCGTAGCACGCGTCTCGAACTGATGTATCCCCACGAATTAGTGGTTGAAATAAAGATCGCGTCATGATCAAATTAGCCTGCT
>DAIDKT010000115.1 GCA_027449905.1 Legionellales bacterium | reverse complement strand
TAGCTAAATACTATTATGAATCTCATAAAAAAACTGTTAACAGCCCACCGGAAAAGACTTTACATTTAATCATTGATGAAGCCCATAATGTCTTATCTCTGCAGTCAACACGTGAACAAGAAAGCTGGAAAGATTATCGTTTGGAATTATTTGAAGAAATAATTAAAGAAGGACGTAAATTTGGTGTTTTTTTGACATTATCAAGCCAACGACCCGCCGATATTTCCGCAACAATAATGTCTCAGATTCATAATTTTTTTATACATCGCCTCGTAAATGATAAAGATTTATTTTTACTAGATAATACTATAAGCACGTTAGATACATTATCAAAAGGTATGATCCCAAACTTAGCAAAAGGCTGCTGTATAATAACAGGTACATCTTTTAATCTGCCACTCGTAGTCCAAGTAGACAAATTGGAAAGACAGCATCAACCAGATAGTGAAGATGTTAACTTAGCTGAAATATGGCGATAAAATTCGTCATATTTCATAATTATGTAAAGTGAATTTTTAGTAGGGCATTCACTTTATGCAAAAAGATCTTCAATTGTTGACTGCATTTCTTCTTGGCTGGGCTTGGCGTATCGAAAAATTTCTTTAATAGAAACGTTCCCACTCAACTCTTGCGCAAAATGCACTCCATGCTTGTCGGTCACTTTCTTTAAAAAAGTATGTCGAAGTTTATGGGGTGTAAATTCAAATCAGGGTATTAACCACATTCGCGCGTAAATGCGGCTTAAGGAAATATCCCAATACCAGTAAGGGTTTTAGCGCATTAATTTAATAATTTCATCTAAAATCTTTCTCTAAAAAGACAAAAACAGGGTTGATTAAAATAGGTCAAGAAGCTTGATTATTAAAGGACCTATATTAATGATTTTCCCTAAAAAGAACTTTTCCGAGAAAGTAATGATTTTTAATGTTAAAGAGATAAAAACATTCTCGAAAATGGATTTTTTATCAATAAAGTTTTTACTGATTAATAAGCAACTTATTGATTATATATTCTCCATAGAGAACAACATTATCCCAGCCTACAGGACTAACGTGTTTCACTAAACAGGGATCAAAGCCCATTTCTGCAAACTCATCTGTACTAATCAATCGGTCAAGCTCTTTGGCCTGCCAGTAAATAACGCACGCCATGATAATCGTTAACGAATTGCAATTTATAATCTGTCCTTTTGGTTCTCTAGCTGTAATTTTCCCCCGATTCGCATAATTAATATCTCGAGCCAGTTGATGAATTTCCTCTCCTTTCAACAAACCTCGGTGCTTGTTTCTTCGATATTCCTGATCGCTCATGTGCGCAAGAATATGTTCCGTTTTGAGTATGCGTCCTAAATATAAATTGGCTTTGTAAAATTCATTTTTCTTACTCAGTGACAATAATCGTCTCAGTGCCACCGATGCGGTTACTTTTCCTTGCTCAATGGATGCATAGAACTGTGCCATTTCCATCCAATATTTTTCGACAAGCGTCAATGATATTTTTGCATTCTTATGTTTCAATAATGGCGCCAGGTTACCATAGTCCATGTCAGGATCGAGCATGTACATGCGGTGATTTTTAACTCCTCGAATTCTTGGACTGTATTTCTTTCCATACCAGCCAAAGGCACTGAAAATAAGAGTGGCTGCCGCTCTTGTATCTGTATAATGTTCATCTAATGATAAGTCGCTTTCATTATATAAAAACCCGTCCAGAACATGGTGGGCCTCGCCTTCAGCACAATCGAATGGCTTTGAATGAAATGGCGCATAATTATCCGCTACAAAAGTATAAAATGCCAATGCAAAATCCCCAATACGTGCTTGATACGATTGTTGCGCCACTTTTTGATTGAATGTTTTTAAGTGCGCGTCACTACTGGATGTTTTCCCGGTTCCCCAATGTTTTGTGACACCCAACTTTGACATGGTATTTACAATCCATGAAAGTGCTACCCGCATGGCATCGTTGGTCAACTGCCAGTCTGTGATGCGGCAAATTTCTTTATAAGTGATCCCCTCAATTAATTTTGACATGGTGTATGGGCCAATATTACATCCATGAGCCATCAATGTGGCTAAAACACCAAAAATAGCATCAACAGATGGAGTACCATCCTCACCTGGCAAGGTAAGCGGTTGCGTAAAATGAATGTCATTGTCTGCCTCAATCAATAATGCAGGTAATTTGATGGGGCGCATTCTTTTGTTTAACCAGGACTTCATTGCATCGAGTTTCTTTTTCTGCTCAGGTGTTAATGTTTCAGCAGGATCGGTACTTAATACCCATTTACCATTTTTTACTTGTGCATAATCATTATCTGGTTCTTTATCGAAGTAGCCTAAGTAAGCGTTTCTTAAACGATTTGTAAAATATTCTTTAACATGGCTTGGATCTTTTGGAAAACCGGAACGTCTAAAAAATTCAGGGGCAATTAATTCCATTTGTTCATCGGCTATAAAAAAACTCCTAATGCTTAAATAGCGCTTGCTCTGGGCCGCATTGATATTTCCCTGTTTAATTTCGTCCCTTACTTGTAAATAGAGTGCACACTCCCAAGCATGTTTATTCATAGTTCCATCGTCATTAATAACCGCTTTTCTCAGCTTCTTTGGAATAAATTCAAGGGGTACCTGTTGAGGTAATATTCGTTTGTTCTCTGCATTGAGCTGCTTGAGAATTTCCAATGCGTCTAGGGTATTTGATTTCGTGTTTTTTGACTCAGATTGTAAATCCAATAAGGCAAACAGCCTGGGTGTAAATTGTCTAAAATAAGAGTATTTGTTAGTAAGAGCATTGAATATTTGAATCTTTTTCTCTTTCAATAGAGCGCGCAGTTCCGGCAGATCCCGTTCCAGTTCCTCAGAAAATCGCTCATAGAGTGCTTGGCGCAGTTTAATATCAGGAATTGTTTGATCACGAATAACCCCTTTGATTTCTTCATAATTTTCTAATGACTCCTTAATCAGGGCTTCATTTTGCTTCAATTGATTCTCCACAAGCGTATCAGAACGTGTATAAGCAGCATTCATTACTTTGATGTAACTAGAGATCACAAGATCCATATAATTTTGATGGGCCTGCTGGAGAAAACAGATCAGGGCTGTATATCGTCTTGTGGGTTCCATTTTTCGTATGCGATCGGCAGAGCAACGGTTGATTTCATTAGCCAGGGTACGTTGATAATTATTATTCACATGCGTCAAATCGATTTGTAATGCTCCTGTTGCCATAATACATTCAGCGCGCTCTATTAAATTTAATATGGTTTCTGGGGAAGCATTTTTAACAGGCGATTTCAATTCTTCAATAGGAGTGTAGTCTGATGTTGTTTCTAATAATGCATCGAGTTTATTGATGAGATCGGGGGATAAACGCGTATGGATTTTATCGAATAATAATTGACGGGCTGAAGTTCTTTGGGTTCTTACGATGCGTAGTAGAGTATCTTCAGCAGGTAATAGTATTTTTAAGTGACGCAAGAATTCGATTGATTTAATGTATAAAAGACTGATTGGCTCAAATTGCAACGCTTGCTGAAAAATAAAATCCTTTAGTAAATTTGTCTGTTCGCTGAAAGCGTGTAGCTGCAAATAATCAATTATTGTTTGTTGATGGATAAATATTTTCTTCCTGTTGATGGAATATCTTGCAATGTGGTCACTATCCAAAAACAATTGCGCACCGGCATAAACTACAATCTCATCGATAATTTCAAAAGGTGATTGTATAGGTGCTCTATTGAGTAATTTGATAAAGATCAGTTGATAGGCAAAACCCAATTTGTTGTGGTCGCCACGACATTGTCTGATTAAATTGAAGTCATTTTCACTCAACGAACCATACTCAATAAGAGTGTATTGCGAAAAACTGTGATTCATTAATCAGGCCAGAGGTTAGTAAACTTTTCGGCTGATAATTCTGTGTACCGCACTGTATGTCGGATGTTCTTATGACCAAGATATTGTTGTATGGTTCGAGTATCCTGGCTATCATTGGCTAATTTGAACCCAGTTGAATGACGCAACATATGTGGATGAATAGGAAATTCCAGTTGCGCTCCAACCCCTGCTCTAGCTACAATTTTCCTGAACGTTGAATCAATCATAGGACTGCCCCGTTCAGAAATAAATACATAATCTGTTTTTGGGTATGCGCGTTTTATTTTTCGCAATGCCCTAAGTTCTGGACCAAATAATGGGTGTACTGAATTAAGGCCATTTTTGCGCCGATTAACTTGCATTAATCCCGAAGTGAGATCGATTTGTTGCCAGCGTAATGAAATCAATTCAGACACACGAAGTCCATGGCGGTAAGCCAGCAAAATCATCGTCGCATCACGGTGGCCATGTCGACCTTGTTTTTTTGCTGCGTCAATAAGTTGATCCATTTCATTTGGAGTTAAAAACTCACGTTCACGCCGCTCGATGTTGGCTACTTTTTTGGGAGGTTTAGTCATAAAAAATATCATCTTTCCCTAAAAGGGATATTGGTTGTTTGAGCATGATATTATTTATCAGCAATGAACACAAGGAAATAAAAACAATACATTCCCTAAATTGGTCAAAGTAGGGAAAGTTTTTATCGTATCTATTTAGCTCATTAAAATTAAATATTAACCATAAAATAGCCTCTTTCTCGAAAAAGTTCTTTTTAGGGAATATTGTAAATCTGGATCCTCTAATAATCAGCCTTCTTGGGCTATTTTAATCAACTTTGTTTTTGTCTTTTTAGAGAAAGTTTTTGATAAAATTACTAAATAATCCCTCTAAAACCCTTACTGGTATTGGGTTATCTCCTTAAGCCGCATTTACGCGCAAATGTGGTTAATACCCTGATCATGTGATTATTTCGACTCTGATTGATTTCATACCAGACGTGCGCTGCATGGTCACAGCAACCTGTGAAAAACAACTTGATTTGTATTGCAGAGAATATCAACATTTTAATTACTTCCTGCAATTAATAAACCAATCTTCTTTGTAAATTGAAATATTTTTGTACTTATTTTGGAATGGACGCTGCCCCAATCCTAAGGATATTTAAAGACGTGATTTTTGGATACCCTAAGAAGATAAGGACAGCCTGAGCCACCCTTCATCACGTCACGGTCGCAGGCCACCCCGCCTGTTCCGTATTTTTATAATAGCAAATTCATGCTGCAAAAGTTATTCTTTATTCTTTATTTAGGATCGCATTATTTATGGTAGGTGCCCTTTACCCACTGTAAATAATGCGAAACAGGGGCATGGGGATCTCCTCATAATTATTAACAAAAATTGAGAGATGATCACCCTACAACTTCAATTTTGGCGTAAAATTTTTGCAATAGTTGCAGGCTCTCGCTGCAAAAGCAATAACAGGACTTTAGCCGCGCCATGAGGGGCTCTATCGCCCTGCTCCCAATGCTGCAATGTTCTCGGACTAAAGCCAAAACTGTCTGCGAATTCTTTTCGGGATAAATTAAGATTCTCTCGAATTTCACGAACATCAATTTCATTGGGTATTTCGACTTTATGAACCTTTGCAGAT
>DAIDKT010000114.1 GCA_027449905.1 Legionellales bacterium | reverse complement strand
TTTTCTGACTTTACAGAAGCCATCCTTGGATTTTTTGACAATATCGGCTTGTACTTAGACATTATGAGGTGCCGCATTAATGATAATTTTCAACGCTTAAAACTTGCATAGTTCGCATCTTCAGGTCCGATGGGTATAGTTCCCGCGAACAAGTCGCAGGACGTCAAAATCTGAATCGTCAACAGACCCTCATTAAGCGGTCCCTAATTCGGAAGTCCTGGCTAGCTCAAGATCTTCCGCTGTATTGATATCTTGGAGAGGACGAACACATGCTTGTGTTACTTTGATCCGATAACCTGACCACAGTACTCGCAATTGCTCTAACATTTCAATAGACTCAAGCTTACATATTGGCCAACTGACGATCTCTAACAAAAATGCAGCACGATAGGCATATAAACCAATATGTCTAAAAACTTGATCGATATCTCCAGGATGATCGCGATGAGCAGGAATCGCACTTCTAGAAAAATACAGGGCGTGATCATGCTGATCGCGCACCACTTTTACCACGTTCGGATTCGTCAATAGATCTGAGTGCTCTATTGGACAACATAAAGTCGCCATCGGAGCAGATGAATGGATCAAGCTTGCGGCAACCTGATTAATTAAAGCTGGGGGAATAAATGGTTCATCACCCTGAACATTAACAATAATTGCATCGGCTGGAAAATTTAACTTAGCCACGACCTCAGCCAATCGATCAGTCCCTGAGAGATGCTCAACCGACGTCATGACAGTTGCCGCACCAAAACCCTTTGCAGCGCTTTCAATTTGTTCACTGTCAACCGCAATGGTAACAGACGCTGCCTGGGATTGTAGTGCCTGACGATAAACTCGCTCAATCACTGTCTGACCATGAATATCCATTAATAGCTTTCCCGGCAAACGCGATGATTGATAACGCGCTGGAATAATAACATGAAAATCTAAACTCATAACTTATCCTTCTCTTCCAAAGGAATAACTCGCGCTTCATGCTCAAGCATGACAGGTATCCCATTCTGAATGGGATAAGCCAATCTATCAAAAAGACAAATCAGTTCTTTATCTTTCAGTAATAATTTACCTTTACATAAAGGACAAACCAATACATCTAATATATTTTTATCCACGCGTTCCTCCGTGCGTTACCTGATTACGAACATAAAGCGGTAAAACCTCATCGACTTTAACTGCTTTGATGCCACCCATTTGCACCAATCTTATCATCGTTGCTGCACGTGGATAAATGACAGATTGACGACTGATCTGCGCTTGTAAAGTCTTTGATAATTGAGGTGCATAAATGTCTAAACCGACCCCAGCCAAGATAAACAATTGAGAGGTAGGTAAGACAATAGACGAAGCAGACGATACTTGGGGTCCGATTATACACTCATTTTTCGCATAATATGCCCAGTAAACCTCATGCATTCGCGCATCCAAAACAGCCAATACATTCACGTCTGTATCTAGATTTTCTGCCGAAACATCTGCTGCAATTGCATGTAAGCTCGTCACTGGATAAACCGGGAGATGATCATGCGCAAACGCTAAAGCCTGCACCACACTACACGTAATACGTAACCCGGTAAAGCTACCGGGCCCACATCCAAAAACAATGCCGTCTAGTTGCTTTAACGCCATTGACTTTTGGGTTAACAGTCCGTCAATCATAGGCAACAAAGACTGAGCATGCTGACGCAAAGTATTTTGCTCTTGCGTATGCAACTCACCGTTCACGAACAGTGCAACCGTGGCGCATTCGGTCGAGGTATCAATTGCTAATAAATTCATCTCTGATCATACCTCTCTAGGCTGTGGATAAATATTCCGCAAGCCCCAATTCTTGAATAAAAGTTAACACAGCTGCTTCATCACGCGTTTTTCTCATCGCAGGTAAACTTAAAAAAATAGTTCGACCATATTCTCGGCTAGTTAAACGTGGATCGGCTATCATCAATACACCTTTATCAGAGACATCTCGAATCAGGCGTCCGACCCCTTGCTTCAATGCAAGTACGGCATTGGGCAAAGACAATTCATCAAAAGCAGATAAACCCTGCTCTTTTAGATAATTCATTCGACCACGCATGACCGGATCAACTGGACTTGCAAACGGTAATTTATCAATAATTACACAGGACAAAGCCTCCCCTTTCACATCAACCCCTTCCCAAAAGGTTGCCGTGCCCAATAATACAGCATTTCCCAGGTCGCGAAAACGCGACAATAAAATCGGTTTCGCTTCTTCCCCCTGAATCAATAGCGGAAATGGTATCAAACGATGCAATATATTCGCCACTTTTTTTAAAGCACGATGGCTAGTAAATAGAAAAAAACATCGACCACCACAAGCCTGAATCACTGGCACCGCTTTATCTAAAAGCCTATCATAATAATCTAGATTTTGCGGATCAGGTAACCCCCTTGGTAAATAAAGGATTGCTTGTTGATTGAAATTAAAAGGACTGGGTAATTGCAATAAATCGGGATTAATTAAACCTAATTGTTTTATGAAACAATCAAAAGAATCCGACATCGTTAACGTGGCTGAGGTAAAAACATAGCCACAGTCATGGCGTGCCAATAATGCATTAAAAAGATTGGCAATATCAAATGGCGTTAAATGAAAAACCAAGGTTCGTTTAAATTTTTCTAACCAAGGAATATATTTTGAACGCTGAGTGTCATAAAGCTTGATAATAGCATCCAACTCATCCAGTCGTTCACCACAACGGGCCAATCCAGGCTCATCTTGTCTATTCACATGATGCATGCACGATAACCAGGTTGGCATAAAGGCAAGTAAACCTTGCCAAGCATGTTGAAAATTAGCATGAGAATGCAATGCCATCCAACTGAATCGATGATCTTTATTTTGTTCTAGACTCATCAGCAATTGATCGATAATCACATCAAGATCAAAACTTAACTTTTTCAAAGGCTGATTGGCCAAATCTAAAACAGGCCATTCTCGGAGCATATCATCCATCACATCACGTAGTTGGCGCGTGCTAAAGCGCTTACCCTGAAAATGCATCGCTATTTCAGCGAGTTGATGTGCCTCATCGAAAATAATGGCGTGTGCATTTGGTAGCAATTCGCCAAATCCTTCATCTTTTAATTGAGAGTCTGCAAAGAATAAATGATGATTAATCACCACCACATCAGCTTCCAAGGCACGTTTGCGTGCTTTCATTAAAAAGCACGATTGATGATGTTCACATTCACGACCCAAACAATTGTCCGTCGTTGATGTGACATAGGGCCATGCCAGTGATTCCTCTGTTATTTCAGGCAATTCACTGCGTTCTCCATGCGTCAACTGTGGTAATTTTTCATGAACCAGAAGAATATCGGGCGAACATTGTTGATTAACAAATTGCCCTTCTCGCGCATATAAATTGGCCCGATAACGGCAAATATAATTAGCGCGACCTTTAAGGTTTTGTATTCGTACAGATAAACCCAGGGCATCGATTAATCGGGGCAAATCTTTTTGAACAAGCTGATCCTGGAGTGTTTTCGTTGCCGTAGAAATAACAATTTTTTTACCGCTCAACAAACAAGGGACTAAATAAGAAAATGTTTTACCAGTTCCGGTGCCAGCTTCCGCGACTAGTTGCGTTTGATTAAACAACACACGTGCAATAGCAACGGCTAATTCAATTTGCTGAGATCTGGGTACAAAATTAGCAATAGCCGTGGAAAGCCGCCCCTTTTCTCCCAGTACTTGTTGACAACGAGAGGAGAGCTCCTCCAACGAAGTTGTTATTCTTTCCACTCTCTTTCTAAATAGTCAATTTTATGCTCAACTGTGTCCCACTCTGCCGCATCCGTTGGTGCTTCCTTCTTCTGGGTTATATTCGGCCAGGATTGGGCCAATTCAGCATTGATTTCTTTAAAAACCTGCTGTTTTTCAGTTAAATCATCCTCGGACACAATCGCATTGACTGGACATTCAGGTTCGCACAATGCGCAATCAATACACTCCTCCGGATCAATCACCAAGAAATTTGGGCCTTCGTAAAAACAATCCACCGGACAAACTTCTACGCAATCTGTATATTTACATTTAATACAACTTTCAGTAACAATAAAAGCCATCATAACCTCTATTTTTATGTTTTGTTTCGAGTCTATTTACCAGTTACAACAAACACTAACCTATATTACCAAACCACCTCAAGCCAAGATAGGGCGATTCGACACTAAAATTATTATAAGTTGGTCCATACAAGATTGAAGAGTTGGGAATGGACATCGCTCCCACGTACACATCCCACAACCAACCTACATCGAATTTCATTGTACCACCTGCCATGGGGAATGCATAAGTTGCACCTAATTTTGCTTCAAGCCCAGGAATAGCCATCGTCGTTGTCCCACCAATGGTAAGCAATTGTCGTTCATTGGTATTGCTGTATTTACTTGACCCCAAAAACAGAGCAACAGCACCATCCGCATACACAGCAAGGGAATCACCAAAAGCATAATTTAAATCGGCGCCCAATCGAGGCCCCATGCCATTAAAGCTACCCCTCACCGTTTGCCTGATATTCACTTGAGCTGAAGACCCTATCTTTGGAACATTCAAGACACCCAAATTACTATTTAAATTATTATCTAGTCGGGCAAAAGCAAGACCAGCGTGGATTCGTATCGATCTATTTTTATCATAATTCACAGTTTGTCCGAATTCTAGATTGATTGCATCCCACCGAGGACTCTCTTGGTTAACAGAACTATCAACTTCTAATGTTCCCGTGAGATCACTCAGATTCAAATCATTCGGAGTAAATATTCCCTCACCCTGACGAATAGTCGTGGTTGTATGACCGAAATGGTACCAGTTTAAATCAACATCATTACCAGTATGAAAATGATAGTTTGCTTCTATCATGAAACCCAAGTTCCAGGACGTATATTGTCCCGCTGAAGCAATGGATTTTGTTAAATTATTCGAAAAAGTGCGATCCCCAGATAAACCACCGCCAGCGGTCTGGACATAAAGTGCTTTGCCACCAAACTCCCAGTAGGTAGAATCGCAAGGTGTAGTCAAATCTCCGTGCACACATGCCTGAGCCATCTCACCAGCGAACACCAGGTTACTAACCATACTTAATATCGCCAAGATCATTTTATGATACATTTCAACTCATTTTCTAATTGTAAGGTTAGGCATTGATCCGTTCAGATCAAGCCCTTTGTTGGGCCAAGACCCAACCTACCCAGAGCAAGTAGGCTGGGCCTTGGCTCAGGATTTTTGAATGCAATGACGGTCAAGGTGTAAGATTGTTTAAGATATATAATTCGGTATCATAACAAATTCTAGGAATTGCGAAAAGACACCAAATGAACTTGGATATATCAAGGAAATATTGTATATGGTGCCCAGGGCCGGAATCGAACCGGCATGGTGTTACCACCGAGGGATTTTAAATCCCTTGCGTCTACCTGTTTCGCCACCTGGGCAATGATTTTTGGAGGCTGAGGCCGGAATCGAACCGGCGTACACGGCTTTGCAGGCCGCTGCATGACCACTCTGCCACACAGCCTGTCAGGCTGTTTTATTGAGTAACTAACTATAAAAAAAGCGACTTGATGTCGCTTATTTGGAGCGGGAAACGAGGCTCGAACTCGCGACCCCAACCTTGGCAAGGTTGTGCTCTACCACTGAGCTATTCCCGCATCATCACGGAAGGCAATTCTACCTGAAAATGATGGGCTGTCAACACGTTGTAGCAGTTAATTTTTACTTAACTGCGGCCAAGCGATTTTTAAATACTCAACCATCGACCAAATCGTCAAAATAGCAGCAAAATATAAGAAAACCATTCCCAAAATAGCCCAGAAAGAAGTGAGAGAACCAAAACAGATTAACAAAATAATTGCTATCATTTGCATGGCTGTTTTGATTTTTCCGACATAACCAACTGCAACACTCGCACGACTGCCAATTTCAGCCATCCACTCCCTGAGCGCAGAAATAACAATTTCACGCCCAACAATCACAATAGCCGGCAGCGTGATATAATCAATGCTAGGCGAGCCAACCAACATCAGCAAACTGGAAGAAACCAAAAGTTTGTCCGCTACTGGGTCAAGAAAAGCGCCAAAGGTAGACATTTGATGTAGCTTGCGCGCCAAAAATCCATCCAACCAATCGGTGATACTTGCTATCGCAAAAAGGAAAGCCGCCACCGCGTGAGACCAAAAAAAAGGCAAATAATAGACAATGATAAAGACAGGAATCAGCGCAATACGTGCTAATGTGAATAAGTTTGGTAGGTCTTTCGATAGCCGCTTCATGTGTCTACTCCTGAAAGATTAAGATATTCAACTAGGTGCTGATAACTATCAAAAACCTGAATAGCACCGGCGGCAAAAAATTCGTCCTGCCACACATGATAAAAGTCCATACCAATCGCGTCAACATCCAGTGCCATTGCCATTTCAATATCCGATACCGAGTCGCCGATCATCAAGGTACGACTGGCCATGACGCCGCTCTCTTGAATAATTTCCGCAAGCATCTGCGGACAGGGCTTCGCCGGTACTTGGCTGGCTGAGCGAATGACTTTAAAATAGGCTGATAAACCAGACTGATGAAGGGCACGTAGCAGTGATTGATACCCCTTATTTGTGGCAATGGCCAGTTTAATCCCCCCTACATGCATAAGGCGAATGGTCGATTCAGCATCTTCCACCACGCTCATTTCGGCGAAGGAATGAGAAATCGAGTCTTGCACCGCCTCAATAAATTGTTCATATTGATGCAATGTTAAGTGAGGAAAAAGCTGTCTGATCGCGCTGGTTAGTCCCTGTGTAATATATCTTCTAGCCAGCAACTTATCAACCGCTCCCAAGTGAAAACGTTTTGCTTCGTGGGTAATAACCGTAACGATATGACCTAACGCATCTTCTACAATGGTTCCTTCCCAATCAAATACGACCAAATCATATTGTTTTTTCATTACGAAACAGTCCTCTTGTTTTTTCAAAAATTTCATCCAATTCAGCCATGAAAAGATAATCGCGTTCATTGAGGGTAAATTGTATCGATCGGGCGTGTAAATAGAGCCGACTCTGGATTGTTGGCCACCGCTTTAATCCATCACTGCCATATTTAATATCCCCCAAAATCGGGTGCTTTAAATGAGCACTGTGCACGCGAATTTGATGAGTTCGGCCCGTTTTTGGGGTTGCTTCAATCCAACAGGCTCGTTGATAATTTTCCAATAATTTGAACGTGGTTTGTGATATCTTACCTGTCTCACTGACTTTCACCATGCGCTCACCAGAATTAAGAATATTTTTCTCAAGTGCTCTATTAACAACCACAGATGGTTGACCTTGCCATTTATTTTCTACTAAGGCCCAATAAGTTTTCTGAACAACCCGGGTTTCGAGCAACTGCTGAATCGCTCGCAGCATACTGCGCTTTTTCGCAATGAGCAAACACCCAGATGTGTCTTTATCCAGTCGATGGACCAATTCCAAATAGGATAAATCAGAGCGTATTTGTCGAAACCCTTCAATTACCCCTAAGCTAACGCCACTTCCACCATGCACTGCAATACCAGCCGGCTTGTTTATGACCAACAATTGATCATCTTCATAAATAATGCTGGCTAATAATCGATCCGAGAGCTTGGGACCAATGGCTCTATTTTTTTCATTTGATACCCGAATTGGTGGAATTCGAATAAGATCACCGGTACACAGCCGCGCAGCTGGCACCACACGCTTCATATTGACACGTACTTCACCACTTCGAACGATTCGATAAACATGGCTTTTAGGCACACCTTTTAAAACGCGCAACAAGTAATTATCTAGCCGTTGCCCCATTTCATTTGAACTCACTTCGAGATAGCGTACCTGATTTTTGGGAGCATCGTTCATAAATCTATTTCCTAAATACATTTTTTTTGATAGGATAACCGTGTAAAAATCAATAGCGGTTCAGTCAGATCCCCTAAAAATTTTTACAGGATTATACACCAGCCTGGTTATTAACGTAACTGAAGGCATAAACGAATTAAATTTAATTACACTGCGCGGGATGATGATCATCTTTTCTAGGGTTTACCCTACAGATTTGATGACCTCGGTTGAAGTATGACGCGAGCGGTTAACATAAATAAATATTTAGCAAAATGCGCTACCTTTAAGATTGAGAATTGTTAAGAGTCAAATTGAACACATACTTATCAGATACCTACGCGTGCCAAACAGGCAATCAAGCCCGCGCTCCCCGGAACACGAGGGCGGCATACGTATGGTCTGCCACGCTGCTTTGTAATATGATCACCCAAGTTTTTTTATCCTTTTTTTTAAGGTGTGAGGAATTTAATCATTCACACCTTAAAAATAAATTGTTTGAAAAAAACTTATCTAATCTTACAAATCATCGCAACATAATTATCATGATGAAGATTCTGACTTTTAACTCCGCACTAAAGGACTATTTCGGACAGATGCAGTTACTTGCCCAGTAACGGTCAGACATCTCACCTGAAATAATAGCGCCCTTTTAGGGGATAAAATAATGGAAAAGATGTTTATTAACGCAACACAATCTGAAGAAATTCGTGTTGCACTGGTCAAAAACAATTATTTGTATGACTTAGATATAGAGTGTCCTGCTGAAGTCAAGAAAAAAGGCAACATTTATAAAGCAGTTGTCACCCGTCGCGAACCTAGCCTTGATGCTGTATTTGTCGAGTATGGCGCGAAACGCCAAGGGTTTCTGCCACTGAAGGAAATTGCCCCAAGTTATTTTTGTAAACCGATCACCGAAGATCATAAGATAGCGATCACAAGCCTTATCCGCGAGGGTCAAGAATTACTGATTCAAGTAGATAAAGAAGAACGCGGTAACAAAGGCGCTGCATTAACCACGTTCATCACCCTGGCTGGATGTTATTTGGTATTGATGCCCAATAGCCCACGCGCTGGGGGAATCTCTCGTCGCATTGAAGGAGATGAACGCGATGAATTGAAAGAAACATTAAATGCGCTGCACCTCAGTGAAGACATGGGTATTATTATTCGCACCGCTGGTGTTGGTAAATCGCAAGAAGAGTTACAAGCGGATTTGGATATGCTTTACAACCAATGGCAAGCCATTAAACAAGCCTATCATTCGCAACTATCCCCGTGCTTGATTCATCAAGAAGGCGACGTCATTATTCGTTCGATTCGAGATAATTTACGTAAATCCATTGATGAAATCATTATTGATGATCAAGTGTCATACATCAAAGCCAAACAATACATTGAACAAGTCAAACCGGAATTCTTGCCAAATCTTAAGTTATACAATAACACCATTCCATTGTTTAATTTTTATCAAATTGAAAGTCAAATTGAAACCGCATATCAGCGTGAAGTGTTGCTTCCATCTGGTGGTGCTTTGGTGATTGACCGGACGGAAGCACTGGTTTCGATTGATATCAACTCAGCCAAAGCAACCGGCGGGACAGACATCGAAGCAACGGCATTAAATACTAACTTAGAAGCTGCCGATGAAATCGCAAGACAACTGCGTCTCAGAGATTTGGGTGGCTTGGTTGTTATTGACTTTATCGATATGAGCGCCAGCAAAAATCAACGTGATGTTGAAAATCGGTTAAAAGAAGCACTAAAAGCCGATCGTGCCCGCATTCAGGTGGGTCGTATTTCACGATTTGGTCTGCTTGAGATGTCTCGGCAACGTTTACGCTTGTCATTAGGCGAAACCGCGCAAGAAGTATGTCCACGGTGTGAAGGACGTGGTACGGTTCGTAATATTCAATCCAGTGCTTTATCAATTATTCGCTTAATTGAAGAAGAGGCTTTAAAAGAAAAAATTGTTGAAATCCAGGTGCAACTACCAGTGGAAATGGCAACATTCATCATGAACGAAAAAAGAGAGTTTATCTTCAATATTGAAAAACGCCATGGTGTCCATGTAATCATTATTTCAAATCCTTATATGCAATTGCCACAATATCAGATTAATAAAGTGAAGGAAGACAATCAGGGTAAAAATAAAAAACCAAGCTATTCTCTGATTCAACAACCCGAATTGCAAATAACTCAATCAGATAAAATCTCAGCAGAAACGGCCGAACCCGCGGTTAAATCTTACGATATCCAACATCACCAAAAACATCAAAAGCCCGGTTTTTTAAAAAGAATCATGAACAAATTAACGGGTGAAGAATCCCATAAAAACACCACAACAACGAAACAAGATGGTGACTCATTACCAGCCAATTCTGTGGCTAAAACGACTCAAGCCAGCCATCATAGCTCGCATACTTCATCCAATCGAAGACGCCGACATAATCCAAATTTTCCGCGATCCGCGTCGTCACCAATGGCTGCAAAAAAAAAACCCCCTCACCCAGCAGCGCAAGGAACAAACAAAGCTCCAGCGAATAGAGCTGAACCAGTTCGAAAGAAAATAGTAAATAAAGAGGTCGATGTCGAATAAGCGTCTCAACCTCATGCTTGTAGATTGTTGGGCAAAGGCTCGACCGACAGGAATTTTATAAAATAATTCAGGGTATGTTAACAGCTCATCTTCTCAAACCCAACATCCCGCGATTTATTGGCGTGATCCAGAGATCTTGCTTAATAGACAAGATCATTGTACCCAAAAGATAAAAAATGGATCCCACCAACAAGTCGTGGGACGTCGAAATATCAAATTTAAACAGACCATACTGATCAAATGTTTGTAAGTTTGACTTAACAGGCCTAATAGGAGAAATATAAATCGGGGTGAAACAAAAAACTTAAGCGTTTTGATTCAAACAAATAACGATTTAAACGTAATAATTGAAAGTACACCATCAGCTATGAACGTTTGACATTTCATCTTCAGAAACCCGACGCCCCGAGACTTGTTTGCGAGGTACAAAAATCGTAACTATTCAGCACCACCAAGATCTCGCTAGTGGATCCTTCACTCTCCGGGAGAAGGTGCCCGACAGGGTCCGACCCGGTCACATCGGTAACAAAAGTGACCGGACACATAGGTAACAGTTAATCTACATCCAGACCAATAGCTAGGAATGTCTGTGATGCCTTGGATAGAGACTGAACCTATGAACGAAAAAATTAAATTTATTTCAGCGTACATCAATAATGAAGAAGCTACATTTCTTGAATTATGTGAACGTTTTAACATTAGTGGTAAAACAGGCTATAAATATATAAATCGATACAAAGAAGAAGGTATTGATGGTCTTAAAGAACGTTCAAAAGCACCTCATATTCAAGCAAACAGAATGGCTAGTCATGTTGAACAGAGCATCCTTGACGTAAAGAACCATCATCCAAATGGGGGCTCTAAAAAAATAAAAAATTGGCTGCAGCAAGAAAGAGGCGTAAGCGATCGGAGAAATACACCTACGCAACAAAAATGAAATCATGGAAGATAGCAGCTTCTAATTAACCAGGATTTGTCGATGTCTAAACCAAGAGCCCATTGGGAGAAGATATTCAGCCGCTATAAGGCCAGCGGTTTAAACCAGTCAACGTTTTACAAACAAAATAACCCATCGATAAATCAATTTCGATATCGTTGGGAGTCTCGCAATAAAGGATTAAAAACGCAAACATCGTCATTGTTTGAGTCGGTATCAGTCATGTCAAAGCCCGCCATTGAGCGGTGCCGTGTATGCCATACATGATACTGATGTTTCAAACAATCAAAAACAGTTTCAATTAAATTACGCTGATTTAGCAGTTGTTTTTCATAACTGGTTAGCACCAATTTTTCTTTCATGTTTTTTCGTTTTCTTGAGATAAGCTTCAGGCCTTTTTTAAATAATTCATCAAACAATTTCTTGCCAGATTATTCCCCATAAAGGCATCACAAAGGAGCCCGCGCACAAGTGACGGGGCGTCAAAATATCCATTGTCAACAGACCATAGATAATCAGAAACAAATTATCATGACTGTTTTAATCCGTTTCTTTTGCACAATGAGGTGGGGTTTTTAGGTATCATCTGTTAGACCATGATCTAACCCGGTGGCAATTGGATTTACACCAATATTGGGATTCACACCACAATCATCCAGTAGTTTCAATAAATTATTGCCTTTTCGAGTCAAACGTTTAATACAATACACATCTAAATAGCTTTGTAAAATATAGTAACATTCCGGCAGGGTCAGTATGGTTAAAATTTTCTCTGCTCTGGCGATATGCAAACTATTGCGTTCGTCACAGACTTGAAATAAAACGGCACCCAGCATCGCAGCAAAACTGGCCTTTCTCGTCTGGGAAGCGCCATAATAACGTTGAATACATTCATCCAAAGCGCGATCTTTATCCCATTCGACCCAATGATTGTATAAACCCATGGCTTCACTGGCTGAAAAAGAATCAACTGTTGTTAATTGCTGCAGCGCATACGCAACAGGGACCACGGCTTGGACATTAGCCCAGGAGCAATTACCAACAATTTGTGAGCTGATTGGCATCTGTAACACAGGTATCAAGCCTAATTGTTGATTAATTGCGCCATGAAAATAATGTCTATTTTGTTTTTTGTATAAAAATTCTTGCAAAAAATTAACCGTAAACGCTTCTGGCCTCGTCATTCTGTAAATATTCACACTGCCCTCTCGCAAGCTATTTTCACCACGATCAATTTTGGCCCACCATTGCTGATAGCGAATAAAGCACATGGCATGACCTTGGCTTGCTGCTGGTAAAATCAACATGGGCGATTGAATCAACCTAAGCAATTGCTTACGGTGTTGATCATTGAGTGTCGGATGGTGCTGGAGTTGCAACAGTTCATCGGCGATGGCGAATGCATCCATAATCAGGTGCAGATAAGGAAACTGATTGCGAAAATGTCGGGTGGAATAACTACTAGTAAAGCGGCGTAAAGAGTCTTTAACAACTGCCACGGTAAATTCGAGAATAAATCCTTCATAATCAAGTTCAATGAATTCGCCTTGGGCATTTACAATATCGACATCCCCTTTTAATTCAAAGCGATGTCCTAGCAGTTTGGCATAAATAAAATCCAAGGCAAAATCTAATTTGGCATGATACTGATATAGTAAATGCTTGATTTCATTTTGTTCGCGTAAAATGGGATAAACCAAAACAGATAATCCAGCACGGGTATAGGCATTTGGATCAGCGCCATGCGTGAGTAATAAGCGAATGAATTCTATATCAGCGTTATCAACAGCCCAGTGTAAGACAGTACGCCCGGTGACATCTGGCTTATTAATGTTGACACCACGGTCGATTAATAATTTTGCAATGTGTACTTGTCGAGTAATAGCGGACTCAATCAATGGCGTAAAGCCATATTCATCTATGTCGTCTAATGACTCACCGGCTCGCAGATAGTAATCAAAATCTGGGATTCGACAACTGATGATGTCATTTGCAATAGTCATCCTATACCTACCTTTTATGCTGACGACTTAGGTAACGTCCCTGAAGTTATTTCCCGGGCTAAAAATATGTTCTATCTCGTTAAATAGTAAGGCTATTCGTATCCGACCTAGCAATTTTTTTAGCTAATTTATTGGCCTTTACCGCCGTTCCGTCCAAAAAAGCTGGGCCTTGGCCCAACAAAGAGCTTGGTGACAACGGCGGTTAATGCCGATTTATTCGTTTTAAATCCCCTGGCAAAACTTCAGGGACGTTGCCTAATTTGGTCTCGGTTTTGGAGCAGTAGAGAATTTAGGCATGTTACCGAGTCGCAACTGCTTTTCTTTTTCTTGTTCTCGTCTTTCATTATCAAACTCACTTTTTGCTGTCGAATTTAATGCGGGTTCTGGATTGAGGTTGGTATCGACACCATCAAATCGTTGTGTATTAAGCCAGGGGTTTTGTAAGATGTTGTTTTGCATTTGCCCCTCTGCCGCCAATTTTGTATTTTCATTTTCGTGATGCTCTCGCGCATTGACTCTGGCGAGTCGACGATGTCCATCTTGCTCATTGAGGCGTCGTTGTCGTTCCATGGTGTTGGTTTCGTCAGCGAGAATCGAAGCACCACGTTTGATTGCGCGCTCGCGAATGACTGCGAAAATGATATCGATCCATAACGGTGAGCTTTCACCGCTATGATTCACACATAAAACTTGTTTAATGGTACCAAGTACCCGCGGATTTACTTCGACTTCAATGGTACAGCTAGCCCGTGGGGCTAGCGTCATTCCTGCGACACAGGTGCCACCGGTAATTTTAAGGCGACTATCATCCCCTTGAATCAAACCCACCGTAGAGATAGTAACCGGATAGATGCTGTTATTAGATACAGTATAAATATGTACAACCGGTTGAGTCCCGACCTGCAAAGAACCCCAGACGGGATTGGGTAACATCCAAGCGATCTGACCCAGTCCGTGGGTGGTTTTTAATTTATTTTTATTCATATCGTTGGTATTGGTTATAAATATTCACGTTGTAAAATTTCAGCAATTTGAATCGCATTCGTCGCTGCCCCTTTCCGAATATTATCGGCAACAACCCACATATTTAAACCCATGGGATGAGAAATATCTTGGCGAATACGTCCCACAAATACATCATTGTGGCCAACTGCATGCTGAATAACAGTTGGATACTGTAATTTGCTTGGATTATCAATGACCTTGATCCCAGGGGCTTTGGATAGCAATGTTCGGGCTTTTGCAACACTCAGCGGTGCTTTTAATTCCATATGAATGGCTTCAGAGTGCCCATATAGAACAGGAACACGGACCGCAGTCGGGTTAACTAAAATATCGTCATCTTCGAAAATCTTTTTTGTTTCCCAAACCATTTTCATTTCTTCACGGGTATAACCATTTTCTAAAAACTCATCGATATGCGGTAGTGCATTAAATGCGATTTGTTGTGGATAAACCTTTGGTTTAATCGGGCGACCATTCATTAACTCACCTATTTGATCTATCAATTCACTCACTGCTTGTTTGCCGGTTCCAGAAACCGCTTGATAGGTAGCCACGTTAATTCTTGAAATACCAACCGCATCATAAATAGGTTTTAAAGCCACGACCATCTGGATAGTCGAACAATTGGGGTTGGCAATAATTCCACGATTCGTGTATTGAGCGATACGCTCTGGATTAACCTCCGGAACAACCAATGGAATATCATCATCATAGCGAAAACAAGAGGTATTATCTATCACGATACAACCTTCGGCAGCAGCAATCGGCGCAAACTCTTTCGAGACCGCCCCACCGGCTGAAAACAAGGCAATATCAACATCCCGGAAATCAAAAGTTGCTAAATTGAGAACATCAAATGTTTGGCCTTTGAAATCAACCGTCTTACCAATAGAATTTTCACTTGCCAGCGGAAATAAATTCGCCACTGGAAATTTTCTTTCAGCTAACACCGTTAGCATCGTTTCACCAACGGCACCGGTCGCGCCTACAACTGCTATATTTAATTTTTTTACCATATTTGCTTCTCTCTCATTATCCAAAGATTTCTATCGGATGACTTATTTAAAAATCATGGAGTAGATTACAAGGTTGCCAACGGATACCCTCTCATGCTTGCCAATCATGGAGTTGCTGATAGGTTAGTAGAAAAATACCATGGCCACCTTGTTCGCAATCAAGCCAAGTAAAGGGCAACGTGGGGTACGCTTTGATCAGCGCTTCTTCTGAATTTCCGACCTCAACGATGAGGATACCTTGCTCCGTTAAATATTGACGGGCATGTTGTAAAATACGCGCCACAATGGCCAAACCATTTTCGTCTGCCTGTAAAGCCAACGATGGTTCATGAAGATACTCACGCGGCAACGTTTGCATCTCATCATCACCAACATACGGTGGATTGCTCACAATAATATCGTATCGAGTGGACGGCAGCTGATCAAAACAATCGGACTGCTTAAGATCTAATAAATCCTGAACGCCATGTCTTTGGCGATTGATTTCGGCGACGGCCAATGCATCAGTTGAAATATCCACTGCATCGACCATAGCATGAGGAAATGCATAACAGCAAGCAATTGCAATACACCCGCTGCCTGTGCACAAATCTAGAATGCGACTCACGCTCATCGGATCAATCCAGGGTGAGAACTGCTCGCGAATCAATTCAGCAATGGGTGAGCGAGGAATTAAGACACGTTTGTCAACATAAAAAGTCAAGTCACAAAAATAAGCTTCGTGGGTTAAGTATGGAACGGGTACGCGCTGTTGAACACGTTGTTCTAAACGTTGGCAAAGCAAGGTTTTTTCCTCTCCTGTTAATCGAGCATGGAGTAAAACCGGATCTAGCGAGCATGGCAAAAACAGACTTCCCAACACCAAAGCCCACATATCGGCCTGGGCATTATCAGTGCCGTGACCGTAGTATAGATTTGCTTGATTGGCCTTGGTTATTCCAAAACGGAGAAAATCAAGAATCGTGTTCAATTCTTGAGTCGCGGTGACATAGGATTCGGTTGTCATAGAAAGCTCGGCTAAACTTAAGTTCATTAGATTATATGCTATACTCCACTCAGTCACAATTTCAGAGCGGATGAATGTCAAAAAAAAATAAGATCCCTCATCCATCCCAGCCGCAACAACAATTAGAAGAAACGCAGCAACCATACTACACGCTATCAGCTGAAGACAAAGCCTTATTTGAAAACGCCATGCAAGCGGTGAAGCCGTTGAACCCAATCATGAAGCACACCAAGGCTACCAAACCGTTTTCAAGACCAGACTTGATAAGGCGGGCTCATGCAACCGCCATAGGCGATCGTCCTGCCCCAAATTACTGTCTATCCAATTATGTCGATAAAACCGTGGAAGCAGAGACGGCTTTAACTTTTTGTCGCCCCGGTCTTTCTAAAAAGCATTTATCTGAGCTAAAAAAAGGCCAATATCGCATTGAGGCTAGACTAGACCTCCATGGCCTAAAACCGGATGATGCCCGAGATGCGTTATGTCATTTTATTGAAAATCAACAAAACTCAAACAGTCGATGTTTATTAATTATTCATGGAAAAGGTGGACGCCATGGTGAAGCACCTGTTTTAAAAAATTTGGTAAATCATTGGTTAACCCAATTTCCTGGTATTTTGGCGTTTTATAGTGCATTGCCAAAACATGGGGGAACTGGCGCTGTTTATGTGTTACTGAATCGACGCCGAACTGAGTAAATAGATAATCGCTGTGAACGAGTTACTGATTATGCCTTGAAAAGATGGATGAAAACTATTATCATTTGGTCAAAATTATGAACCATTCACTCCATGACCAAACAAATTATTATCATTGGAATAGCAGGACCTTCTGCTTCAGGGAAAAGTTTATTAGCCAATACGATTGTGAGCGAGTTAGGTTCGGATCAAGTGGTGGTTATATCTGAAGACGCTTACTACAAAGATAATAATCATTTATCGTTATCCGAACGCGAACAAATTAACTATGATCACCCTGACTCCTTTGACCACAAACTATTGTTTGATCATCTACAGCGTCTGCAAGCAGGCTTACCTGTTGATATCCCCATTTATTCTCACTCGCAACATTTGCGATCGGATAAAACACGTTCAATTCGTGGGCGTCATGCCATCATTGTCATTGAAGGTATTTTATTATTTAGTGAGCAAATGTTGCGTGAGCTGATGGACATCCGTATTTTCATGTCGGCGCCGTTGGATGTTTGTCTGATGAGGCGGTTAATGAGAGATGTGGTAGAACGTCATCGTTCCTTAGACTCTGTGATTCACCAATACGAAACAACTGTGCGACCAATGTATTTGCAATTCATCGAACCATCCAGTCGATATGCGGATATTATTGTTCCCCGTGGTGGTGAGAATCGCATCGCGATTGAAATGATTCAAGCAAAAATGCGTGAGTTGCTATCAAGCTAACAAAGTAAAAACTAACGTATCTATTCACCACAAATCTTGACGCCCGGTGAAACGTCAGATTTGAGTCCAGGTTGAATGAAAATCTTTCTTAAAAAGCGCGGCATACATAGGTATGTGAGCATTTTTAAGAAAGATTTTCTTTCAAGATGCGCCAAATATAGCGTTTCCTTGAAAGGTGCTGAATAGTTACAAACTAACCTCCTTTGTTGGAGTTCATATTAAGAGGAAGATATCATGGGATTTTTAAGCGGCAAAAAAGTATTGATCGTTGGTTTAGCAAGTAATCGTTCAATTGCATACGGCATTGCCAAAGCTTTTCATGAGCAAGGTGCAGAGCTCGCTTTTACTTATCAAGGAGATAAACTCAAAGAGCGTGTGGAAAAGATGGCAGCTGAATTTGACTCCCAGTTAACTTTTCCTTGTGATGTGGCAAATGACGCACAAATTCAGGATGTTTTTTCTAGGCTTCGAACACATTGGGATCATCTGGATACCGTGGTTCATTCTGTTGCATTCGCTCCAGCTGATCAAATCAGTGGGGATTATATTGAGCATGCGACTCGCGAAGGATTTCAAATTGCTCATGATATCAGTGCCTACAGTCTGGTGGCGCTTGCAAAAGCTGCCTTACCGATGATGCAAGGTACAGAAGGTTCTCTCTTAACCTTAAGTTACTATGGTGCTGAAAAAGCGGTTCCTAACTACAATGTCATGGGCATGGCAAAAGCAAGTTTGGAAGCAGCGGTTCGTTATTTAGCGGCAAGTCTAGGCCCACGCGGTTTACGGGTCAATGCCATTTCTGCAGGTCCAATTAGAACCCTTGCGGCAGCCGGAATTAAAGACTTTCGAAAATTACAAAGCGCTTATGCTGAATTGACCCCTTTAAGACGGAATATTACTGCAGAGGAAGTGGGCAATACCGCTGCTTTTTTATGTTCAAATCTGGCATCAGGTATTACCGGCGAAGTGGTACATGTTGACGCGGGATATCATGCTATCACAATGAGCGGGGTTTCTGAGTAAGGAAATCTGGTCGAAAAATATCGGCACGTATCTCGACATTAGCCACTCTTATCAAAAGATTAGGGCGTGTTGGCAATCCAGATCTCGACGTACCGCGGACTTGTTCGCGGGATCCAGCTGGATCTATCTCTCTGCAATAGTGACGTGCATTGAGCAAGATCTCTGGATCCCGCGAACAAGTCGCGAGACGTAGGGCATCAGAAAAAGGACAAGTCAAAAACCGCAAATTGTGGCCGCGCGCAGTATAACCTTACACCGGGCATTCAACCTCTAACACTGCTGATGCCGCATGCTGAGTTAATTGAATTTCTTCGTCGTGATGGGCACTGGAAACAAAACCAGCTTCAAATAATGAAGGAGCGAAATAGATACCTTGCTGCAACATCCCATGATAAAAACGTTTAAATAACATTTCATCTGAAGCGGCAACATCCTGGTAATTTTGAATCTGTTCTTGCTCGCTAAAGCAGAAACCAAACATACCACCGACTGACACCCCGCAAAATGGAATGTTAAAAGCACCGGTGACCTCAGTTAATCCTTGAATTAATCCTGATGAGATTTTTTCTAAATGCTGATAAAACCCTGGCTTTTCTACTTCTTGAAGCGTGGCCATGCCCGCTGCCATGGCCAGCGGGTTACCTGATAAAGTTCCTGCTTGATAAATAGGGCCTTCGGGAGCAAGATGGGACATGATATCAGCACGACCACCGATGGCACCAACCGGCATCCCTCCCCCAATCACTTTGCCCAGCGTGGTTAAATCAGGTTGAATTTCGTAAATTGATTGGGCACCGCCTAAGGCCACTCTAAAACCTGTCATCACCTCATCAAAAATTAAAATAGATTGGTAAGCCCGACACAAGGATTGTAACCCATGCAAAAATGCAGGATTTGGTAGAACCAATCCCATATTCCCAGGAATTGGCTCAACGATAATGGCCGCAATATCCGATCCATGCTGCTCAAATAAATTTGTCACCGCATCCAAATCATTGAAATTTGCTGTCAGTGTATGCGCTGCTGTATCGGCTAAAATCCCCGGTGAAGAAGGGATATTTAACGTCAACAATCCAGAACCAGCTTTGACCAACAAACTGTCGCTATGACCATGATAACAACCATTGAATTTGATTATTTTACTTCGGTTGGTGAAGCCTCGTGCCAAACGAATAGCCGTCATGGTTGCCTCAGTTCCAGAATTCACCAGTCTGATTTTTTCAATCGAAGGCATCAGCTGAATAATTTTTTCAGCCAAGATAATTTCAAGTTCAGTCGGCGCGCCAAAACTCATCCCTGAATATAAAACATCCCCAACTGCTGCAATCACAGCCGGATGACAATGACCTAATATTAGGGGTCCCCAAGAACCAACATAATCAATATAATGTTTTCCATCCACATCCATTAAATAAGCACCCGATCCTTTTTTGAAAAAAATAGGATGACCACCAACCCCTTTAAATGCACGTACAGGTGAGTTAACTCCACCTGGCAATATTTTTTGTGCTGATAAAAATAATTTTTCTGATTTTTTCATATTTCCACTCAAGTTTTCGATAGCCTTGGCCGATAAGAGTATCAGTATTTTACTCTAGGAATTTCATCATGATCAAACAAAATCTTACTCAAATTGAGAAAAATATGAATAAAAGTGATCAAGAAAAACCATTAACTGCGATAATCGCATCGATTTTACATGACATTGAACTCAACCATATTAAAATTGAAATGATTAAAGAAGAAGTTGCGTCAGGTAGATACAGGATAAATGATGAGCATATTGCATTCAAAATGACCGAGTTCATGTCGATCATTGATGAGGAATCGATGCTCGAGTTAAGTTCCCCTGGCTAGATAAACCGAATATACCCATCCAGATTGGGACATTTTTTAATCCCTACCGCGGTTGGAGGCGAACCGCTCCATCTAACCGAATCACTTCGCCATTGATAAACTGATTTTCAATAATATGCTTGACTAGCGCAGCGTATTCTTCTGGTTTGCCTAATCGTTTTGGATATATTGACGTTGCGATCAAGCTGGCTTGCACCTCTTCTGGCATACCCAAGAGCATCGGTGTCGCAATGAGTCCGGGCGCGATTGTATTCACCCTAATCCCATGTTGCGCAAGCTCACGAGCGGCAGGCAATGTCATACTAACCACACCTCCTTTCGATGCGCTATAGGCCAACTGGCCAACCTGCCCTTCATATGCAGCAATAGATGCCGTATTGATGATAACCCCTCGTTCATTTGAACCCGTGAGTGAATCCAAGTGCATCATGGCTGCAGCCACCACTCGCATGACATTAAATGTACCAATTAAATTGATATCAATCACTCGCTTGAATTCGCTTAAAGGCATGGCCCCTTCTTTATTCACCATCCGTCTCGCCGGCGCAATACCCGCACAATTGACACAGATTGACGGCACCCCTATCCGTTCAATCGTATTGTGTATGGCGTCTTCAACCGCTTTTTCTGAGCTGACGTCACAAAGAAACGCATCAAATTTGACGTGATCAATTTGTTTATCCCAAACCACAACCTTTGCACCCGCATCAGCTAACGCAAGCGTGCAGGCTTGCCCCATTCCGGATGAACCGCCAGTAATAAGCGCAATTTTTCCTTGAAGTTCCATTAAAAATCTCCCTGCTATATTTCAGCGATATTACCTATCGATTAATTTGCAAAAAAGCTTGGCTCAAGGCTTTAAATGCAGGTGTACCCGCCTGCTCCACCCACTCAAAAAATACCATTTCACGCGTCACAAGTTGCACACCCTCAGAGCGCATTCGTTCAAGACCATATTGATGATCTAGCGCATCCCGACTACTCACCGCATCCACCACGACAAACACGTCTATACCAGACGACTTTAAATCTAAGGCGGTTTGTAATACGCATACATGCGTTTCAATCCCGGCAATCACCGCCTGCTCGCGATTAATGGTTTGCCAATATTTAAGAAATGACTGATCACGATAACACGAGAAATGGACTTTATCGATGTCCGTTTTACCAGGCATTAACTCACGCAGTGGTTCAATTGTTTGCCCTAAGCCTTGGCGATATTGTTCACTCACCAACAACGGAACATCTAGTTCGCTCGACAAACGCATCAACCATTGACAACTATCGACTAACGCTTCGGTATGCATGATCAGCGGGGTTAACTTTTCTTGCACATCAATAAGCAATAAGCAAGATTTATCCTTTTGCAGCAGCATCAAATTTTCTCCCAAAATGAGAAACTCGCCCCAAAAAAACAGCGTAAGAAAGGTGTTACGTTAAGTAGTTGCTGATTGTCAACGCGCCCTACTGTTTTTTTATATATAGATATTATAAAGTACTTGCTCTGCTTGCAACCCAGGTTTTTTAAATCTTAACATGCTTGGTCATATTCGATTTTTTTTTATATTATTTTTTGGTCTTATCTCCTTGGCTTTTGCCGATCCATGGTTTACTGGTCCAATCATCATTGACTCAGGCCTAGTAACGCCTTTGGGGAGTTACGAACTCACTGTATATACTGCTGACACCCGTGGTTTTGGAATATACAACAATGATTTTTCTTTTATTAGCACGTCTCGATACTCTTCTGACTATATCGCACCATCATTTAGCTATGGATTAACCAGTGATATCGATTTCGATATCCTGCTTGATTACATCAAAAATCAAAATGAGGGGCAATCATATAGCGGCATCGGTGATACTTTAATGGAAATGGGTTTTCAATTAATGACCCAAAAAAACAGTAATAAAAGATCGGATTTGCGTTTAATCATGGTAGAAATTTTTCCTACCGGGCGTTATAACGATTTAAATCCACGCCTCTATACCACCCAATCGACCGGGAGCGGAAGTTACATCAGTGCCATCGGCTTGGTGGTGCAGCATTTGATGGAACTAAGCAACAATCACTATGCAAATTTACATGCGAGCACGCAAATAATTATCCCAAGTACAGTACGTGTAAATGGCCTAAGCAGTTATGGTGGGGCAACAGATACGAACGGGATAATAAGACCGGGTAATGCCATTAGTTTTGATTTAGCCATTGAATATTCCCTCAGTCAAAATTGGGTTGCGGTTATGGAGGGTTTTTTCTTTGCTCAACAAGCCTCGAGCTTTCAAGGACTATTGACTCAAGACACGGCTACTTTTTTTAGACAAAAACAACAAGATGCCAAACCCAAAGGTGGTCGGCGCTCCTTTAATCGAATCATGCCAAATTTGCACAACATCGGGAATCTAAGTGGTATTGCTAACGGTAATATTGCCGAGCTAACATTAGCACCCGCACTTGAATATAACTTCTCGGAAAATTTTGGCATCATTGCTGGCACCTGGTTTACCGTGAATAGTAAAAATACTCCTGCATTTATTTCAGCGATGCTCACCTTCGTTCAGTCATGGTAGTTATCCGCTTTTTGAGTTATGCTGTGCCCTTTCTTAATTTTTGAAAACAGGGTTTCTTTTATGTGGTTTAATAATGCATTAATTTATCAATACGAATCAAAACAACCCATCGACCCATTGACAGCGCTTATCGATGAAAAATTAAAGTCGTGCCCACCCCATGCCCGTTTTGTTTATGGCTGGCTACCGCCTTTTTTAGAGCCACTAATTCATGAGGTTGCGGGTGTTGCCATTTTGTGCTTAGGAAAAGAAGAGCGCGTTTTACCTAGAAATGTCATTCAACGGGAACTGAAAGAACGCGTTCATCTTCTAGAAACCCAACGCGGTTTTGCCGTAAAACGGGCCGAGAGAGGGCAATTAGCTGAAGATATTGAATTTGAACTACTCCCTAAAGCATTCTGTTTACAAAAAAGACTATTGGCATGCCTCGATACCGTAAGCAACCGTTTGATTATCAATACCAGCAGCGTAAATCAAGGATCCCAGCTCATCTCACTACTACGAAAATCCTTGCCAGATCTGCTGATTCAGCCCCTAAACGTACCCAATAATTTGTCAATGCAATTTGCAAGGTGGATTCAAAATCCCGCGACGTTGCCATCGAACATTCAACTCGCATCAGATTGTCTCTTGTTTTCACCAAATGATGAAAAAAAACGTTTTAATTGTAAAGGATGTGAATTATCAGCCGATGAAATACGGTCATTGTTATCACAAGGATTTGCCGTGGCTGAAATTTCCTTGATTTGGCATGAACGAATCCAATTTACTTTAACCCAAGATTTAATTTTTAAGCGAATTAAATGTTTAGATTATTTGATAGATGATTTTAACGACATTCGTCAACTCGACGATTCTCAACAACTTGATGCGGGAATTACCCTGTTTTCAGGCGAATTTCGTTTGTTATTTAACGAACTTATGACCGCATGTACAACCAACCCTGTAGATTTATGTGAGATTGAACAACATGCTTAATAAAAAAATTTTACTTTTATTCATGATCTTATCCTTAACCGCATGTAAACATTGGTGGGGAGGGGCCGATGATGAAAATCCGTTTGAAGGCTATACCGCCAAGCAACTATACATAGAAGGGAAAAGCTCCTTGTCTAAAAAACAATATTCAGAAGCCATCAAACGATTTGAAGCATTAGACAACATGTATCCATTCAATGATTATGCTGAGCAAGCTCAGATCGATCTAATTTATGCATATTACAAAAAAGAGGACTATCCCTCAACGGCAGCAACCGCGGAACGGTTTATTCATCTCTATCCTCGCGCTAAAAAAGTTGATTATGCCTACTATATGAAGGGCATGGCTGATTTTCATCAAGTACGCGGTACATTGGCAAACATCTTACCGATGGATATCTCATGGCGTGATCCCGGTACTCAATCCCAAGCCTATTCTGATTTTGCAACGTTGGTGCAAAAGTTTCCTCAAAGCCGTTATAAACCCAATGCATTACAACATATGATTTATTTGCGTAATATGTTTGCTCAACGTGAACTGAATACCGCAATTTATTATTATGAAAGAAAGATGTTTGTTGCAGCAGAAGAGCGAGCGAGCTATCTTATAAAGACCTACCCGCAAGCGCCAAGTACCCAACAAGCTTTAGCGATTGTTTACTATTCGGACTTGAAATTAGGCTTGAGTAAAGCCGCCGAAGATGCATTAACCATCTATCAGGCGACTTATCATGGAAATCCGAAAGAGATTGTGAGTGATTAAGGTCTGTTAGGGTCTGTTAACAATTCATTTTCTGATGCCCTACGTCGCGGGACGTCGAGATCTGAATTGTCAACACGCTCTAGTGGTTAGGTCTTTGTGTCTCGATGTTCATCCAAAGGGGCTGGGGGCTCAGTATAGGTTTTTGCTGATGATTGATATGGGGCTATGGGAGGGTGATATTGACGCTCAGAAAACGGTCTTTTTTTAGACTGGTTTGAACTAAATATGGACTTTTATATCTACGGAGTGAGTACCTAAGAATAAGGATTGATTATGGAGCTTGATCTTCGCCACTATCCTCTGGTGGTTTTTGCTGAATCTATTCATGATGACAACCATGCTGGGCGCTTTACTCACGGCCTTATTCAAATATTAAATGAAAATAATATTCAGGTTTTAGTTGCACAGTCTGTAAATGATTTTTTTAATACTATTTCATGCTCAACTAACTTGAGCGGCGTCCTGATTGATTGGGATGATTTTCAACGGCTTGACAATAAATTTGAGTCATTTTTATCCAAAATTAAAGCGATTAATCCCAGTTTACCGATTTTTGTGTTAACCCAGACTCATGAATTGAGCGATGCCTCATATTCCATGCTGAGCGAAGATGTCCACTTTTTTTGGAAATTTGGGGATACTTACGATTTCATCGTTGGTCGTATTAAGAACATGATAAATCATTACTTTTTGTCGTTACTGCCCCCTTTTTTTAAAGAGTTGAAATGTTATATAGAGGAGTACAATTACGGTTGGCATACACCAGGTCACATGGGGGGCATCGCCTTTCTCAAGTCACCTATTGGACGGATTTTTTATGATTTTTATGGTGAAAATATTTTTCGTAGTGACTTATCGATTTCGGTACCTGAATTAGGCTCATTGATGGAACATTCTGGTGTCAATGGGGAGGCGGAGCGTTTTGCAGCTCATATATTTGGCGCCGATCATACTTTTTTTGTCACCAACGGCACCTCGACTGCCAATAAAATGGTATTGATGAGCTGTGCTGGCAAAGATGATGTCGCACTGATAGATAGAAACTGCCATAAATCATTGCAACACGCATTAACCATGTCAGATGTTATCCCCATTTATTTCAAACCGACGCGCAATGCATATGGTATCATTGGCACGATTCCTTTAATTGAATTTACACCAGAAGTCATTGCAGAAAAAATCAAAGCAAGCCCACTCATTGCCGATAAGTCAACCGTTCCCGCTATCGCGGTCATCACCAACAGCACTTACGACGGACTCATCTATGATGTAGGCGAAATCAAAGCAAAACTGGCTAAAAGTAACATCCCGAATATCCATTTTGATGAAGCTTGGTTTGCTTATGCCCATTTTCATCCTATCTATCAAGGGCGCTATGCTATGGGTTTAGGGCATCACGAAAATCATCCGACTATTTTCAGCACTCAATCGACGCACAAGTTATTAGCCGCTTTTTCGCAGGCATCGATGCTACACATCAAGGAAGGAAAGCGACCATTTGATTTCAATTTATTCAATGAAACATTCATGATGCATACATCGACGTCTCCGCAGTATGCAATGGTGGCATCGCTGGACGTCGCCTCTAAAATGATGGAAGGGCAATTTGGCTATCGAATTATCAGTGATGCGATATCAGAAGCGATTGAATTTCGTCAAAAATTCACATGCTTGCGAGAAAATTTTTTGGCAGCTGATGATTGGTTTTTTGATCTTTGGCAGCCTGATTCAATTTTAAAAATCAACAAAACTCACGATGGTCATATTCAAACATTAGAAAGCGAAGACAGTAACTTGTGGTTATTAAATAAACATGATTCTTGGCACGGGTTTGTTAATCAGACGCCAAAATTTATTATGCTTGACCCTATCAAAGTGACTTTATTGACCCCAGGAATTCGTTTGGACGGAAGTTTTGAAGAGACGGGTATTCCAGGGCCGATTTTAGCGCGATTTTTAATAAAAGATGGGGTGGTCGACGAGAAAACCAGTTTTTATTCTCTCCTATTTTTGTTTTCAATTGGTGTAAATAAAAGTAACTCCATGAATTTGTTGAACGCTTTGTTATTATTTAAAGAAGCTTATGATCAAAATGTTACAGTGGCCGATTTTTTTCCGAACTTATATGCTGAACACCCATCAGCTTATCACAATATGACTCTCAAACAATTATGTCAACGTATGCACAATTTTCTGCAACGTGACCGAGCAACCATGATGTTAATGAAAGCATTCGATGTTTTCCCAGAACAAGTGATGACGCCTACTCAGGCATATCAATACATTATTAAAGGTCAGTGTCAGTCCTATCCACTCGATGAGTTGCTTAATAAAGTTATTTTGACAATGTTAGCACCATACCCCCCGGGCATTCCAGTTGTGATGCCGGGGGAGAAAATAACGAAATCAACCCAGATAATACTTGAATACCTCAGCATGCTAGAGCATTTCGACAACGAGTTCCCAGGATTTGAAAACGAAGTACACGGTGTTGAGATCAAAATGGTTCGCGGAAAACGCCGCTATTTTATTAAGAGCATTCCTAAAAACTAGTTGCAACCAATGCACGCCTGTTATAAAATTCGCGACGGAGAGGTGGCAGAGCGGTCGAATGCGGCGGTCTTGAAAACCGTTGAAGGGCAACCTTCCCAGGGTTCGAATCCCTGTCTCTCCGCCAAGTGCTGGTTTTATTTCGTTTAAATCGGTATATTTCAAACTTATTTAATATTTATTAAGTTACCTCATCTGCACAAGTAGTCAGTATTAAAAATACATAATAGTTAAGCAACCCCTGCCAACTTACTTATGGACATCATCTGATATAGTCAGCATTTTGAAGTTTATCTTCGTGATCTAAAATCCACCTAGCCACCTTCTCAACCATGTCAACATTATTTTCATAGCAAATGATATGAGGAAAAAAATTCATAACAGATGACGATGGTTGGTAACCAATTTTATATATACAAAGAACAGCTACTGCCGCATGAGCTGCACATGCTAGCTCCATACCAAGGCCTGTAGAGGGGTATGAAACTTCAGCAATCATCAAATTACAAGCCGGCAAAATTTCTTGTGAATTTATTTGTGCTTCGGCCTCTTTCTCATGGGGCACAATAACTATATCTTCATCTAACGAGGACATGAATGGCGCATATAATTCGTCTTGATAATTGAACCTTTCATCCCGGGAATGACCAATGTAAATTTTATAGCGCATAAACTCAAACCTCATTTATTTAACGATGGACTAATGGCACTAAGTTAACAATTATTTGTTTAAGTTTACTTCGATCCGTTCGGGCTGAGGAGTCATTCAACTATGAACAATAGCTCTTGTGTCTCAAAGGATTGCTAATTAACTCTTGATAACTCTCGGAATGATATTGTTCGAGAAATGTCGATAATGATCCAGGACCCCACCCATTTCGTAACTCTAAAATTGAGGATGATTCATTACACATACATACTTGTAAAGTCGACCAAAGTGAATAATATAATTTCACTAAAGGTACGTAAAATTTAACTCGTTTAATTTCTTCATCATATTGTTGAGCATGACTATTATTAAAATAATTGAGAACTAATTGTGTTTGTTCATCCGGAACAAGACCCAACATAGCTGCAATACTGGCTAAATCATACATTTTGTCGTTCATACCTGCATATTCCCAATCAATCATTTGATATTTTCTGCCGTTGATTTGCGTTTTTAGTTTTATAAAATTGGTTGGGGTTATATCATTATGGCAAGGTGATAAAACAACGTGATAAGGAAACAACCTCTCTTTGCTTTCTTTTAATTCATCAATATAAGACTTAATATCTTCAATTGGAATATTTTCAATCTCGCCATGAGATAAAAGCGGTAAAAATTCAACGTCATGAGCAACTAATGTTTCATACATCAGAATGAATCTATCAAAAATATTAAACTCATTGATTAAAACCAACTTAGAATCATGTAGTTCCTTTAAAATAGGCAGTACTGCAAATTGATGTTGACTGAAATCAGCAAATTGCAAAGTTTCTCCATCAATAAAAAATTCAATTTTGTAGCCTTTTAATTCACCTTCAGAATATGCTTCAATAATTAGAGGATACATCCCAACCTCGGCTAATTGTCGAAGCGTGTCTAACTCTGCCTCTCTATCAACTAAATGATCGGAATCCGCACCTGGAATACGAATAAAAAGACCTCTGCTTTCGTCTTTCAAGCCATGATTAGTAATACCGCCCAAATAAGTCAGTGTGACCTCTTCTTCGGAATCGGAATACACTTTACATTCTGTTAATAAACGAATTTTTTCGATAAGTTGTTGGGTATTCACATGTGGAGGCAATTGGCTTAATTTAAATCTCGGCATGACGTCTAATCTCCTTAGGCAAGGATTGAGCAACCCATAACAATAAATTACTGTAAGCATGCAAACCATTTGGCTTGGTATTTACATCTCGGGATGATAATAAATCCATTTTACTCGCCATATTTATCACTGCAAACTTAGGGTCAATCTTTGGGGTGCCAGTAAAGCAGGGATTATAGCAAATTTTGTAATCCTTAAGTAAATGATGGGTAGAAATTCGTCAGGCCGCACCGATTTCCGATCAAGATTAGGGTGTGTTGACAATTCATCTTTCGAAACCCTACGTCCCGCTGCTTGTCCGCGGGACCAAGATATCTTGCTCAACACACAGCACTGTTGTTCTGAAATATATCGATATGGATTCCCCAAACCAGTCGCGGGACGTCGAGATCTGAATTGTCAACACACCCTAAGGTACGCTGAAATAAATTTAATTTTTTCGTTCATAGGTTCAGTCTCTATCCAGGGCATCACAGACACTCCTAGCTATGGTTGCCCGCCTGCGCGGGCATGACAGATTTTTTTTGTCATGTGCGCAGATAATATATACAAAAAGCCTTTGTACGGGACAAAAAAGTTGTTTTTTATAACTACCCAGTTACGTCGTTCGCTATGTTTTGAACAACATAACCAGGCACGTTATTTATGATTAATTGCCAAAGCCAAACTTAGATCTTACTTCTGTATGCCACTCATGTTCTAATTTAGAATAGTCATCAATGACGCCATACTCATCTGGACCAGGATGACCAAAAGCATACGGTGCCGTATTATTTCGGTTGAAATCACTTGCATCATTAATACCAGTACAGAAACGATCCTCATCGGATGTATCATAGCCAGAAAGAAATTTGTTCAGATCCTGATTTAGAGAAAAAATCTGCGAAATATCAGGAGCTGATGGCGCTGCGTGTTCCAGACAGAGAAAAGACATTTGATTTCTATGTGTCTGTTCTAAATAAACTCGACTTAATTCAATATGCTAGTTGGGATTTTAACCATATCATTGGTCATCCAGCTCATACTCTTCCTTCATTACCACACGTCAAGCCAGGTACGGCACAAATTTCGCCCATGATTATTAAAGGTTTGCAAGATTTAATTGAACAACGAATTTCAGAGATTGGTAATCCTTGGGGTATTTTGTATAACAGAACGCTATCTAATAAAAAAAAGAGAGCGCTAGAAAGGCTGAAAAAAGATATAGCTACAGCGGATATCACAACAATTGATACACTTGCAACGAAAATTTCTACATGGGTCTCCGAAAATCCCATCATAGACATCTCACGTTCACGAATAAATTTTTGGAAGAACGAAGCCACATCAACTCGAAAAATACTTGATGATGTACAAGAAATATTATCTCCGAAGAAGAAATAGGGTCTGTTGACACGCCATATTTCGACTTCACGCAACTTGTGAGCGCAATCCATTTATATCTTTTTATGGACAATAATGTTTTTTATTATGCAATAAACATGGCGCCCGCGAACAAGTCCTGAGAGATGGTCACAAAATGTGGCCGTAACCTTTTGAATAAAATGGTAAATTTTTTTTGATGTGCATGATGAATTGTGATCAAATAGCGTTTGCGAACATTATAAGGATCACCATCATGCACTTCATTGAATTATTACATAAAACATTTGAAGATAAACTATCTATTCATAAAATTCGGTTAAAAAGCTTGATGACAGTTTGTAAAGCTGCAATTGGCACTAATAAACTGTATTTAACTGGCTTAGGTAGAGACATTGTAAATACAAATAAAGAATGCAGCAATATTCAAAAAGTTGACCGACTATTAGGCAATGGTCACCTCCAATCTGAAA
>DAIDKT010000113.1 GCA_027449905.1 Legionellales bacterium | reverse complement strand
CGTTCATTGTAATCATAGTCCTTACAGTTTGGACGACATTGACTGTTTTAGCCCTTTTACCCCTTTTTTACGTCTTTTTCAGGCTCATTTCCATTGGAAACAGATTCTTATTTGAGGCTCATCTTGTGTTGGAAGAGACTAATATGACCTTTATGTGCTATATTTATTCATAGTGGGTAAAAGATGGGTATTTCCATGATACCAAAAGAGCAATTTGATTTGAATAAAGTTTATAACGGTAGAATCATAAAACTTTTAACTTATATGTCTTTTGATCTGGGCCTATTTAGGCTTTGTTGGTGGAAAGAAAATCCACGCTCAGTTGCTCCAGAAGGGTTTTTGGGTGTTAATGACAGCGTACAAGTAGTGTCAAAGGGCCTGGATGAATCTGCCGCCAACGAAGGTCAATCAGTTGTTCCTAAGAATACTTTGTTTCAACTCAAGCTGCCTATTCGTTTTAATAAATATTTTCATAGGCGTTGGAAAGTTGATTACCTCGATACGGCCAATTATAGCGAATTAATTGCCGCGCGAATTGGCGAGGAACTATATCCTTCAAAAGCTACGCCGCTGCTGGTTCCGCGAGTATCTTTTGTTTATGATGTTTATGATGTTTATGATGGTAACGGCTCTAATGTTTTTGTCGCTTCGCAGTATTTAACCAGTCATTCTGAAAAAGATAGTAAAGATGAAAGCGGTGTGAGGAATTTAGTGCAATACACCGATGAGCTTCCGGGTACAACACGGAATGGCTTGTTTAAGTACTATAACTATGTTAAGAACCCCTCATCTAAACCACAAGATTTTCCAGTAGATGAATTAGCACCCCAAACGAAGAGCGGAGTAGCCAGGGCATTGGTCTTAGCCGCGGTATTGGGAGACCATGATGTCAATCCTGCTAATATCATGATTGTAAAGCGTGGTGGTCAAGACATTGTCGGTAAGATTGATTTTGGTCATGGTCTCAATGGTTTGCTAAATGCACCTCGGTTGTTTGGTGGAAAAATCCTGAAGAAGGATAACTTTATTCTTGATTTCCTCAATCGAGAAAAGGTTGCAAATTTTCCCAACCCGGCTCAATCAAAGTTGTGGAGAAACTATGCTGGATTTATGCCATCTAAAGAAATGCAACAAGCTTTAGAATCGATATCTGCAATCAATTTAACAACGGGTGTTACGAATGCCTGGGCTGAATTCAACGCACTATTGGTTAAACTAAACGAAAACAACGATAACCAAGGTATACTCCATTTTCGCAAGACGCTTGCAGGAATCCATAAGAATGTGACCGGGCGCAAACTAACCTTGGCAAAGAATACGAGCGATAAAGAATTGTTAGATACCGTGTTTAAAGAAATACATGGTTTCGTAAAAAAAAATATTGAACAGGCCCATCAAGCAGCAAAACTGATGGCATTGCAAATGAGCGTAGATGAATACATTAATAATCCTGATCCAAAGAATTATGCTCAGCTAACGTTTAATTTAAAGCTTGTATATTTATCTCAAGTTCCCAAAGAGCATCGTAAGACCACGTTTCGTGTTGAAAAAACCCCCCTCACGTGGATAAAAAACGATGAGAAAGTCCCTGCTTTTTTTGGTGATCTAGATGAGTATATAGCGCATCGTCGCAAAATTTTATCACCGCAGTTCAAATTTAGTATTTTTAATAAAGGGGCAAAGATTTATCCCAAAGATGCTGCTATCACAAAACTTCCTGATAACCCGGAATTGGTCATTAACAGCGACACTATGAGTATCAGTAGCAGCAGCCAAGGAGCATCATCCGATAATGATGAGCCTGTAGTTAGAGATCCTAAGCATTTGCTGCCTGGTTCTGGTAAATTATTTTGACCTGAATATATGCGTTAACAACCCCCCAACTCATTTGTATGCGCGTTGTGTGCTTGACTTGATAGTGGCTTGAAGACAGTGGTTTTGATGTGGTGATCACCTTTGGGGAAGTTGTTAGCTGTTCTAAGCGATGATTGATTTTCTCCCAAGTGTCTCCAAAATACCCAGTTGAATTTATAAAAATAAGGGTCGCATCATCTAAATTTGTTTCCAAAAAATTTGCGTGAATAAAATGTATTTTTTTTGCGGTTTCTTGATAACCGTTTAGCCAATTTAAGCGTTGATGTTGCAACTCGGCTACCCGATGTAATGCTGCAAATAATTCGATACCGCAAATTTTTTTGACAGGAAAAACCATGGCGCAAGCCAGCACTGCCTTGCCAGTTCCACTGCCTAAATCGTAAAAGACGGTCTCGCGGTCTGGGTGGCATAAAGATAGCAGGGCAATAAAAGGCACAAATTCAATTTCGCCATAAACATACTCAAAGGCATCCCGCTGGCCTCGGGCTTGTTTTGATAATGCAAAGCCGTTGATATCGCGGGTGATCCGATAAAATGAGTTGGCATGTTTAGAAATATTTAGGTTATTTTTCCAACGCCAAATTTGAAGTTTTTTCCACGAAGCGATGAGCAGTGTGCCCCAAAGCAGTGCGAGAATAAGATAAAGCATGTCGTGGCTGCTCTCATAAAAATGCCATTTCAATAGCACCCTGTAAGTACTTGACCATTACAAACACACCATTTTGATCCGTTTCCACAACCAATACATTGGGATTTATTGGCATTGCAATAAGCCCCGCCGCCGCTACTGATGCCGTTATTCCAGCTACAATAGGCAGCTCCAGCATTTTCCTGGCAATAAGTATTACTCGGCGGTGTGCCTGTTAATAAAGGAGAGGTTAAATCGGCAGAAATAGAGGCTTCATAGTTAGGTACATTTATTGATACATTCCCGCAATAACCTGAAGATGGTGTTTTACAATCTTGCATTTGAGTCGTTGTTACTGGCGTGATTGTGCTTGCAGCAAAATCATGGTCGGTTAGGGTGCTTAAATTATGAATGGCTTGATTTCCTACTGTTGTAATACTGGAAGGTAATTCAACACCGGTGATTTGGATAAGCGAAGTTGGGCATGTAACGGGAACAACTGATACATCATTCCAATTTTGAGAATTAAATCCAGTTTGTCCTGTTGAAGCATAGGTGCAGGCATTTTCCAGTGTATTTTTTGCGCTATGCAAAACGCCGTTGTAAGTGACAGAATAATTAGAATTGATACTGGAATAATCACCAAAATAACCTGAACATGTTGTATCTTCAATATGATTAGCCCAGTTTACACTATTATCGGTTCCCCAAAATGTTTGACAAGGAGCAGGAAAAGCGCCTGAGCCACCGCCTGCCATGTAGATATCAAATGAATCAGGATTTGCCCCAATATTCACTGATTGAAAAATCATATAAGGATAAGGTGTTTTCCCATTAAACTTTAAAGCAAAGCAATAACCATTCAGCTCGTTACATCCCCCAGAGCAATTGGCTATGCCAAGCTGATCGCCTATTGCAGCGGTACCCACCGCATAAACCGTGTTAGCGTCGGAGAGGAAACTGGGTAGAACATTTCCTTGGGTATCCATCGTGATAGCTTGAATCATAGCCCATGAGCCAAGCATGGTTTCAGGGGTTGCATAATAGTCGGTGCTAACACAAACATTACCCGTGGGTGGACTTCCATAGGGAAATTTGGGGTCAAGTGTTGTCACAGTCATCATATTTATTTGATTGGGCTGTGTGCACATAAAAGAGCCTGGGGTATCATCATCAGGGCTTTTTGTTACACAGACTTGAGGTCCACCATTCAGTGCTGATAACTGATCCCGATTGATGTTCAATGACAACAGGCATGAGGTCCCCGGTTGGAGTGTGAAGGGGACCGGGCACTTACCGGCGGCAATATTCTGGGTGACAGCAGCAGTAGACATTATTGCAAATTTATGAGGGTTATGCATTTGATTAGTAACCAGATATTCGATCATGGTTAAGCCACTATTTGGATTTTGGATGGTGGTTGAGGTTGTTGGTCGCATCGTAATAGGTGGTTGGGAGGTGGCGTGTGCAATCACGAAAGGTATCAGGCACCATCCGAGGAAGATAACCCAATTTTTTTTTAGCGTATTTTTAATGGTCATGGTGGATTCCTTAGACAAAAAAACTGAGGTTTAATTGTAATTCATTGGTGTAAACATGATTTAAATTCAAACCACCATTTGACAATTGCCCCGTGGCTGCTGCAAGAGATGTTTGGCCCCAGTCGGCAAATTCATACCCCACGCCAATAGACCAGTGATTATTCAGCGCCCGTTGTAATCCCACCCCCAGGGTATAAGTAAAAGATGTGGTTGTTTGTGTTTCAAAAGGAGGCTCTGGAAGAACTTCAAATAGCTTTGATGAACTGCTGTATTGATAAGCATGATTAAAACCAACACCAAGACTGCCAGAAATATATGGTTGCACCCATTGGTAAATATTGGTTAATAACTTACCTTTCACTGCTACGTGAGCATGGCTAATTTTATATTGATAAGATAAATTATTAAAATTTGGATCAGCATCTTGCCAAACATCACCATTTAGCGGGATAGCGGTTGTACCTGCAACGGCTAATCCAAGTTGACCTTTCAGATGATGTACTAAATGATGTTGCAAGCCCAGGAAAATTTCACCATCACCAAATATTTCGGTAGTAGAATTTGCAGCGAATGTCTCAGGAAATGCTGGTTGTAAATAAATCGTTTGAGTCTTACCAGGATCGCTCCAAGCAGGTCCTGCACTGAGTGTGCCCATCAGTCTCCACTGGCCGTCATCATCAGCAAATACCAGGTTGGTTGAAATAATGCTCAATGTTGTCATCATAGTAATGGCTTTGTTTATTTTCATGCACCATCCTCATATCCCATATTTATTTCTTAATCATGCCTTGTCGTGTCATGATAAACAACCCCCAGCCTTGGGTTTAACAGCCCTTACTATTGATCAATTTAATTTTATAGGCTATAGAATGATAAAACAATTTAAGTGAAGGCAGGTTATGATCTATTCTAACATTCTTGAAACGATCGGACACACGCCTGTAGTGAAAATCAATCGGGTTGGTTCAGATTTAGCTTGTGATTTATATGTTAAATGTGAGTTTTTCAATCCAGGTGGTTCAGTTAAGGATAGAATAGGCTATGAAATGGTCAAGAATGCCATGGCTCGTGGCCAAATTACGCCGGGGGATACATTGATTGAGCCCACTTCCGGCAATACTGGAATTGGCATTGCTCTGGCGGGTGTGGTGCTAGGTTTTAAGGTTATCATTACGATGCCAGAAAAAATGAGTCAAGAAAAGCAATTGGTGATGGAACGGCTGGGAGCAACTATTTATCGAACGCGGAGTGACGCTGCGTTCAGTGATCCAGACAGTCATATTTCGTTGGCTAAGCGTTTACAACAGGAAGTTCCCCGGTCGCACATCTTAGATCAATATGGCAATCCGGATAATCCCGATGCCCATTATTGGGGTACAGCACAAGAAATAATTGACGATTTCGGTTCCGGTTTACATATGTTAGTTGCAGGTGTTGGTACTGGTGGAACGATTACCGGATTGGCGCGACGATTAAAAGAACACAATCCTCACATCAAAATTATTGGGGTTGATCCAGAAGGCTCGATTCTGGGTGGAGGTCAAGAGGTAAAACCATATTTAGTTGAGGGGATTGGGTATGATTTTTTTCCAGAGGTATTGAATAATAATTTGATAGACGCTTATATAAAAACCAATGATCAAGATTCATTTGCAATGGCTAGACGATTGATGAAAGAAGAGGGTTTATTAGTGGGTGGATCAAGCGGCGCAGCGGTTTATGGTGCTTTGCATGCAGCCAGAGAACTGAAAGAGGGCGAGAAGTGCTTGGTCATTTTGTCTGATACAATTCGTAATTATATGTCAAAGTTTATTTCGGATGACTGGATGAAGGCGCATCAGATGCCCATAAAAAACGCAGTTGAATCGAAGCGAGAGTGATTAATGTGGTGTTTTGACAAGTTATTTAGATGATTTTTTTAGTGAAGGCCTATCCCCATACGTTAAGTTACAAAATTGTCAAAATAGTGCGGTAGTCACTCGTAGTAGATTCAACTGTGTTTTTTAAGATGATGTAGGCACTAAGCAGACTGGCTTATTCAGCCGCATCATCCCAGTTTTTCCCAACCCCAATAGAGACAGTTAAAGGCACTGATAATTCGACCGTATGCTCCATAATTTGCCGAACTGCTTGTATAACTGGTTCTATAAACTGTTCAGGTACCTCAAATATCAATTCATCATGGACTTGCATGATCATGCGTGTATGCAAAGATGTCACTTTATTTTGCCAATTTGCTGCTGCAAGCATCGCTTTTTTGATGATGTCAGCAGCCGTTCCCTGGAGTGGTGCATTAATCGCGGCACGTTCAGCTGCTTTTCGGCGGATGGCATTTTGTGCATGAATTTCAGCTAAATATAATCGTCGGCCAAACAAGGTTTCTACATATCCTTTTTGTCTTGCTTTTGCACGGGTTGTATCCATGTATGAAAGCACACCGGGGTATCGTTCAAAATATCGATCAATATATTGCTGTGCCTCATGGCGGTCCACATGGAGTTGCTTTGCCAAACCAAAAGCGGACATGCCATAAATGAGACCAAAATTAACGGCTTTGGCGTGTCTTCGTTGTTCGTCTGTGACATCACTTAAAGCGACATTGAATATTTCACTGGCTGTTGCTGCATGAATATCGAGACCTTTGGCAAAGGCAGTTAGCAAGGCTTTGTCTTGTGACAGGTGAGCCATGATGCGTAGCTCAATTTGCGAGTAATCTGCGGCAAGGAGAAGATGCCCTGGGGGGGCGATGAAGGCACGCCGAATCAGCCGCCCTTCCTCACTGCGTATGGGAATGTTTTGTAAATTAGGGTCACTCGAAGACAGTCGTCCAGTCGCGGTGATCGCCTGATTGTAAGACGTATGAACTCGATGCGTGTGAGGATTAACACGTTTAGGCAAGCTCTCAATATAAGTAGAAACCAGTTTGCTTAACGTGCGATATTTTAAAATAACGGCCGGTAGTTCATAATCAGCAGCTAAATCTTGAAGCGCTGCTTCTCCAGTAGATGGCTGTCCGGTTGGCGTTTTAGACAAAATTGGCAGTTTTTGCTCTTCAAATAAAATGGTTTGTAATTGTTTTGGTGAATTCAAATTAAACGTTTTTCCTGCCAGCTGTGTTGCTTGGTGTTCCAAGGTTTTAATTTCTATTTTCAATCGAGTACCATGTTTAGCCAATAAATCTGTATCGATTAATACCCCACATCTTTCCATCTCTGCAAGCACCGTTAGCAACGGCATCTCAATATGCTCGAAAACATTGCGAACTGAATCAGGAAGCATGGGATATAATACGCCGTGCAATTTCAGGGTGATGTCCGCATCCTCAGCAGCGTAGGGGGCAGCCACGCTTACTGGAATTTGATCAAAACGCAACTGTTTCGCTCCAACCCCAGCCACTTCTGCAAATGTGATATTTTGATGGTTTAAATAAGTGAATGCCAATGTATCCAGGTCATGTCGAGTCCCTGCACTGTTTAATAAATATGATTCCAACATGGTGTCATAAGTTATCCCCTTGAGGGTAACACCATGGTTTTTAAAAACGGTATAATCATATTTCAAATTTTGTCCAACTTTAGCAAGATCAGGATTTTCAAAAAATGGTTTTAATTTTGTTAAAACAAATTCTCGATTGAGTTGGGGTGTTTTATCTTGATGAACCAAAGGAATATAAGCTGGAAGACGACCTTTTAGCGCCAGAGAGATTCCAACTATCTCAGCCAGTTGCGGATCCAAATTAGTTGTTTCCGTGTCGATAGAGAGTAGGGGTTTAGGCGCCAGTTCATTTGATTGGTGCTCGAATAAAGTGTCTATCCAACTCTGGAGTTGGGTTGTTGTTGTGATGATCTCAAAATTAAAGGTTTTGGGATTGGCATGAACAGAACTTTCTTTGATGCTTAATTCTTTCACCCATGATTTAAATTCATATTGTCGCGCCAAGGCAAGCAACTCTGTTTGATTGACGGGGTTGATGGTTAGATCAGCGAGCGTGACCGGCAGATCAACATCTGTTTTGATGGTGACTAGCTTTTTAGATAAGGTCAGTTGAGATAAGCCCATGCGTAAGTTTTCTCCGATCTTACCGGTGATTGCGTCCGCATTTTTGATCAAGTTCTCTAATGTTTGGTATTCATTAAGCCATTTTTCAGCTGTTTTGGGACCACATTTCAATATTCCGGGTACATTGTCGGCGGTGTCTCCTACCAACGATAAATAATCAATTATTTGATTAGGGTAAACACCAAATTTGTTTTTCACTCCCTGAATATTCAGTGTTTGATTAGACATGGTATTGATAAGGGTGGTGTGATCATTGACAAGTTGAGCCATGTCTTTATCACCAGTTGAAATGACCACCGACTGTTTGGCTAAATTTGCATGGTGTGCGATTGTACCAATCACATCATCCGCCTCTACCCCTGGTATGATAAGTAAGGGTAAACCCATCGCTTTTAAAACAGCCAGCAGGGGTTCAAATTGGCTCGTTAACGCTTCTGGCATGGGGGGGCGGTGTGCTTTATAGAGTGGATACCATTCATCTCGAAATGTCTTGCCTTTGGCATCAAAAACCACCACGATTTGTGTGCTTTGGTAGTCTTTCAGCAATCGCTTAATCATATTTGCCACACCATAAATAGCCCCAGTCGGTTGCCCTTGGCTGGTTGTTAGGGGTGGTAATGCGTGAAAAGCACGAAAAAAATAGGAAGAACCATCGACAAGAATGAGAGGGTTATGCACATGGGCTCGCTTAGCCTTTCGGTGAAGGCAGGAAGTTACTTTTCATCTGTTTCTAATTGAGTCAGCTGCTCGGTTAGCTGCGCGACCTTTTCTGATAAGATTTGAATATTTTTTCGCATAAAAGGGATTCTGGTTGATGCTAACTCTTGCTCAATTGCCTTGTCTTTGGGCCGAGCTGGATTGCCGAGGTAGATGTTACCTTGTTTTAAATGTTTTCTTGGCGGAACACCGGCACGCGCTCCTAGGACGACCCCATCATCAATTGTGACATGATCGCTAACACCAACATTTGCTGCAAAGACAACATGATTTCCACTCGTGCTGCTCCCAGCAATACCCGTGAAAGCACATAGAATATTGTGTTTACCTAATTTAACGGAGTGAGCAATTTGTACTAAATTATCAATTTTTGTTCCTTCGCCAACCACAGTTCTACCAATGGTGGCGCGGTCAATGACGGTATTTGCCCCTATTTCAACCCGGTCTTCTATCTGAACGAAGCCAACATGGGGGACTTTGACATGTTGTCCTTGTTCAAATGTATAACCAAAACCATCTGACCCAATGACGCTACCAGCATGAATAAAGACTTCCGATCCTATTTTACATTTATCATAGATAGTGACATGGGGATGAATCACAGATTTTGATCCAATATGGACTTCATGGCCAATATGGACATGGCCTTTGATAACCACATCGTTTCCAAGGATGCTGCCAGATTCAATGGTCACATAGGGGCCAATGGAAATGCCCTCTCCAAGGATCACATCTGTCGCTATAACCGCGGTTGGATGAATACCAAGAGGCGATTTTTGAGTCGGATAAAAATGATAAAGTAAAGTGATAAATGACTTAAAAGGATCTTGTACTAGAACCAGAGGTTTACTAACATTTTGAATGTTTTTAGCAACCAATATAGCGGCTGCTTTCGACATTTCAGCCCGTTTGATGTTATCAGCGCCTTCAGCGAAAACCAAGGAGTTTTCTTCAATGTTATCAATTGGGGATAAACCGCAAATGATTTGATTTTCATCACCTAGGATTGTGCCTTGGACAATAGCTGCGATTTCAGAGAGGGGCGTTTTCATGTGATACCTAATACAGTTGGGACCCAAACAAACGCTTCGAAATTCATCCTGAATGCCGCGAACTAATCCCCGGTCTTTTTAGTTCAGGTTGATATTTTTCTCTGTTTCATGCTGGTCCTGACAATGAATCATTCTATTATAACGAAGTTAGTAGCGTCTTAAAAGCAATGCAGCATTCGCGCCACCAAATGCAAAGTGATTTGATAAAATAACATCAACTTGTGCTTTTCTTGGTTTGTTCGGTACATAATCCAAGTTACATTTAGGGTCAGCATGATGTAAATTAATGGTCGGCAGCAAAATATCATGTTGCAGTGTCAAGACAGCTGAAATGATCTGCATGGCACCAGCCGCACCTATTGCATGACCCGTCATGGCTTTTTGAGCGGTGATTGGAATTTGATAAGCTCGCTCACCAAAAACATGTTTGATGGTTTCTGTTTCGGTTATGTCATTTAATTGAGTACCTGTTCCATGTGCGTGAATATATTGCACGTCTGTTTCTGGAATTTGAGCATCCTGTAACGCTTGGCGAATTGAGCGTGTCTGACCTTCTGAATTGGGGGCTGTTACATGATAGGCATCACAACTAGCGCCATAACCAATCACTTCTGCTAAAATAGTTGCGCCGCGAGCCTTTGCTTGTTCTAATTCTTCTAATACTAAAATACCGGCTCCATCGGCCATGACCATTCCATCTCGTTCTAAATCAAAAGGACGGCTCGCTAGATTTGGATTTTCATTTTGAGTCGACATAACCCGAAGCTTACACCAGGCAGTCATGATTGTCTCCCAAACCAAGGACTCGGTCCCACCACAAATGGCGGTCGATAATCGACCTTGAGAAATATGGTGATAAGCTGAACCGATTGCTTCAGCTGATGACACACAGGCGTTTGAGATGGTTGAATTAGGGCCACCAATACCATAAGCAATGGCGATATGATTGGCGACCGAGTTAGGCATGCCACGGATGACACTGAGGGCAGGTACTTTTCTCCAGTGTCCCGAAAAAAAAGCTTCGTAGGCTTGCTCGAGCTCTGGAGTTCCTCCCAAGCTTGTCCCAATAAATGTTCCGGCTGCTTGTAATTCTTTCGTTGAAAGTCCTGCTTGTTGAATGGCGCTGTTTGTGCAAAACAAAGCATATTGAGCAACACGAGGATATCGCTTGGGGCGATCAAATTCGGATATATGCGCCAGAGAAAAATCGGTTATCTCCCCTGCTATTTGCGTAGGATAAGGGGATGGATCATAGGATTGGATACGTTTGATACCACAGGAACCATCAGTTGCCGCATGCCAAAATTTACCTAATCCGCTTCCTATGGAAGAAGTAATGTCCATGCCTGTGATAACTACTCGCTTCTTCATGTATGTAAGCCCTGTTTTTATATACTTCGAAAGTATAGAGTCAGTTTGTATTTGTCGATAAACAGCAGTTTAACAGACTCCGATTTAAAATGGGTTAAATTTTAACAAATGTTGGTTATAAAATCAAAGCCTTACTTTGTATACATTGTCAAACCAAAATCCTTAACATTTTCTGGTGTTATCCAGTAGTCATGGGTGTTAATAATGTTAAATCCCAAACTTTGATATAATTTCAAGGCATTTTCATTTTTTGTTTCTACATCCAAGAAAATTCTAGTTTTATTGCGCACCAGCGCGTGATTGACCGCATGCCTAATTAATGCTTTTCCAAAGCCTTGGCCTTGTGCTTTTGGTAGGACCGCTATGTCAGTCAACCGAACTCTATCCGATTCGGTGAATGCATGCGCTTTACCGACAACTTCGCCTTCATCTGTCAAAACGAATAAATTGCAATTATCTGTTTCCAGTAAGCCGTGAAATAACGCTTCAGGATCGGGTTTTTTATTTGTAAAGCAGGCTTCATCGATGACACACATGATGGGAACGTCAGCTGGGGTTGCTGCTCTGATAGAAGCCGGGTTGACTTGCACCGTCACCTCTTTTTGGGAATCGTATTTCATATTGTATTCACTGTTGCGATATTGAAATCCCAACTGGGTAAACCAGTCATCATGCAGGTTATGGGGCGATGAAAAAATCAAAGACGTTATTCTTTCATCTTGTAAAACCGGTAATATCTCTTGAATCAGTCGCGAAGCGATCCCAGATCGTCGATGCGGGGGAGATACCATCAGGGCAACTTCACATGCATGAATATAGAAAAAAAAAGTGCGTAAATATCCAACCAGTTTCTTATCTTGATAGCATAAAACGTTACAAGCCAGTGGGTGCCTTTTATCGATTAGGTGCTTGTAAATAGGAATAGAGTTGCCATCATATTGTTTGCACTCCTGGTGAAGGAGCTCAACGTCTGCCAGTTGAGTTGGGGTTAAGTGAGCGACACGAGTTAACATAATAACCTAGCTAATTAAGAGGATTTTCCTAAATTTACTTCGATCTGTTCGGGCTGAGAATGCGGTAACGCCGTCTCGGAGCCTATTCACCAAGGCCTCGAGACGAGGCTAACGCCTCTCCTCTGCACGAACGGGTAGCTATTGTTTGTTCCTTAATTTAGTGCCATTGCTAACAGAACTAGCTTTTTTTGGCGGTTAATTTTTCTTTAATTCGTGCAGCGCGACCGGCTAAGTTACGTAGATAATATAACTTAGCGCGTCGTACATCGCCGCGGCGCTTAACCGTAATGCTATCCACAATCGGGCTGTAGGTTTGAAAAACACGCTCAACACCGACATTGTGAGAAATTTTTCGAACAGTGAAAGCAGAATTCAAACCTCGATTGCGCTTGGCTATCACAACACCCTCGAACGCTTGTAACCGCTCACGTGTACCCTCTGTGACTTTTACTTGAACCAGTACCGTATCACCGGGTCGGAAATCTGGTACGTGTTTGCCTTGCATTTGTTCGGCATTGAGTTGATCAATAATATTCGTCATGGTTGCTCCTCGTATCTTGATTCATCTATATTGATGAGTCATCGTGTTCATTTTTGTAACTATTCAGCTCCTTTCAAGAAAACGCCATATTTGGCACATATTGAACGAAAATCTTTCTGAAAAAATGCTCACATGCCTATGTATGTTGCGCTTTTAAAGAAATATTTTGTTCAAGCTGCACTTAAATATGACGTTTTAACGGGCGCCAATATTTTTGGTTAATAAATACTCATTTTTAAATTCTTCCAGCAGTTTTTTATCTTCATCAGATAACGGCAACTGTACTAGCAGATCCGGCCGTTTTAACCACGTCTTACCCAGAGCCTGCTTTCTTCGAAAGCGTTCAATATCTCGATGGCTCCCACTTAGTAAGACCTCCGGTACAGGTCGACCATCAACAATCGCTGGCCGCGTATAATGCGGATAATCTAATAATCCATTCATAAATGAGTCTTGACTAGCTGAGGCCGGATGCCCAAGACAGCCGGGAAACAAACGAATCAATGCATCTATAAAAGCCAACGCAGCAAATTCGCCGCCACTCAAAACAAAGTCTCCTAGTGACCATTCTTCATCTATATCTTGTTCAAGAAGACGCTCATCTATTCCTTCGTATCGTCCTGCCACAAGTAGCAAAGGCTGGTTATTCGATACAATGATATTGAGATCCTCCTGACTAATCTTTTTTCCTTGCGGACTCAAATATATCGTTCGCGTGTTCGCTGGCATGTTCTTACGAGCATGCATGATGGCTTGATGAAGTGGCTCGAACATCATCACCATGCCCGGACCTCCGCCGTATGGTTTGTCATCAATTTGCCGATATGGCCTATTAGACCAATCTCGCGGATTCCAACAGGTAACTTTGGCTAATCCTTGATCTAATGCTCTGCCAGTTACACCATATTGTAGACTGGTAAATATTTCAGGTAACAGGGTGATCACACCAATTGGATACATTAAAAATTAACATCCCAATCAACTATGATGGCGCCTTTTTTAACATCAACCTCGATCACATATTGATTTAGCAGGTAGGGAATTAAATGTCGCTGGTTTTCGCCTGTTACAACCAACACATCGTTTGATCCAGTTGATAGCATGTCTGCCACCCTGCCAAATAGAAAGCCTTCCTTTCCGATAACCCGCATGCCAATTAGATCATGCCAATAATATTCTCCTGGGGCTAAACAGGGGAGCTCTGAACGAAAAATAACAATTTCTTTGTTGGTTAAAAAAGCCGCTTGATCGCGATCTGAGTAGCCATCAAGTTGAACCACAATAAATTTATTGGTTCTTTCGATTGCTAGCCTCTTCAGTGGCTGCCATCCCCCTTGGTTTTTACAATACCAGCAGCTGTAACTTAAAATGTTGTCTTGCGGCTCGGTAAAAGATATAACCCGAATCAATCCTTTGAGACCTTGCGGACGACCAAACCGTCCAACAACAACCCAATCAGTTTCTTTATTCACTGGCCGCTGCTTGCGCCTTGGTTTGTTCTTTTGCAAGAGAGGCTACACGATCTGATAATTTTGCGCCGACACTTTGCCAATGTTTTAATTGTTCCATCTCTAAGTGTAAACGAGTTTCACCTCCAGTCGCAACCGGATTGTAATAGCCAATACGAGTAATGTAGTTGCTATCACGACGTCGACGGCTATCTGTGACGACGATATGATAAAAAGGACGCTTCTTGGCGCCTGCACGGGATAAACGAATAACGACCATTGTTTCCTCAATATTAATAGTTTAAAAATGGGTTGTATTCTACAAAAAATCTATACACAAAGCAAGTAAGAATCATCATGCGGCTATTACTGATTGCGGTGGGTCATAGAGTACCGATATTTTGGCTTGTATTGTTTGGGTTGCCCGACACAAAACCTTGTTCAAAGCTGGGGCAACTTGTGATGCTGGTTTATTGTCGGTTAAAAGCGCTAGTTCTTCTTTCGCTTCCTCTAGGCTAAGACTGATCGCAATCATATCAATGTCTAGACTGCAGTATTTCAGCTTTTCTAGCCTATCTACTAGCTTTTTTGCTATCGCAACCTCTTTTGAATGATGATAGCCAAACGCAAAAAATAAATAAGAAAAAAATATCTGACGGGCACGATAGTTGTTTAAATCGTATATTATTTTATCTACTAAATCGGCTTCTTTCAACCGGATGTGTTCTCCCAAGATTTTGATAAAAGATAGGTCGGGTTGAATTGCCCCTGGGTCGGAGCTCAATTGCTCGATGGTGTTGCGTGCCACATCCATTTTTCGACTGATTGCAACCAAATCATGTCCCAATCCTTCAGTTTTTAGTGCTCGCAGCTCCTTTTCCAGGCTTTCTGCGATCTGAACCGTGGTCGCGTTGTAGTATCCAAATACAAAGAAAAAATAGGAAAAAAATAATTGTTGATATTGATACACTCGCAGTCTGTATATGATTTTATCAACCAAGTTGGTTTCTGTGTAGCTGGTTCGTGTGATTTCTAATAATTCTTGAGATAATGATTCAAAACCTTGTTTCGGGGCCTGCTTGACCGCTGATACAGTTTGTAAGAAAGAAATGTGTGGCTTAGCAGATGAAGGCGGACTGGATTTTTCAGCCAATTTAATTTTATCAAGCTTTAACTCTGCGTGCATCAAAATTAAAATACTCTGAATTTTATTTTCTTTTTCCCAATCGTCATCTTTCCTGCTCAGAATAAGGTCTATTTCATCTTTTTTATGTGCAATGATTTTTTTTTGACTATCTTCGAGGGCGGTGTTGCTCAGCGCCTGGCTTATTATGAGTCCCACCTTATCTTTATACGTTGTCCGCATGTTGGCGAGGTTTGCTATTTTTTGTTTTACGTAACCGCTGTCAGATGAAGTCTGAATTTTTTTGATTATCTTTGTCAATGCTTGAAGGGCTTCGTTGGCTTCCATGTTTTCAACCTCCCCCAATACTTTGTTTATCATGTTAATATATTTTGTATTTTCTGGTTTTTTTTCTATTTTCGATGCAAAACGCTTATGACATTCAATAATTTTAGTTAATGCGTTTCGATAGTAAGTCAGTTCATCCGTTGCCAATGGTTGATTAAACCGCTCTTGCTCCTTATATGGGAAACCAGCCGGATTGGGGAGCTTGGATAGTGATTTTAAATCAGATAGTCCAAAATATTGTTGAAATGGTTTGGCGAAATCTGTTGATTGGATTTCTTTTAATTGCTTGAGTACATCATTCGGGTCAGATTGATTTATGTTTTTTTCAAAGAACCAATGAAAAACCAGGGGGTAAAGTTGTTTAAACAGATATCGATGCTCCTCGTCAAGAAACAACGCGGGTGTTCTCACGAACATGTCGCGATTGGTCATGATACGGCGATGCGGAAATAGGTATTTAGCGCTAAGGCGGGCTTCCAGGGATTTAAAAGTTTTAAAGTTGTGGCAATAGTGTTTAAATCTGTCTTTGTTGCTGAGCACGGGGAGCGGAGGAACCAAAGGTTTTGCTATGACTGGAACACCTTTGATTTGTCTGATGTTATCATATTCTAGCTTGGCCTCAGCTGGTAAAGAATGATGGTCAATCGCAAATTGTAGTAACGTATCTCGGCTCAGATAATAGCTACTTGCTACGTGTTTGGGATTTTTATCACATAAGGCATTTACCGTCCCATGAACCCCGGCCAAAAAATGGATGCGGCGGTGAGTTTGAGTGTTTTGAAAAATATATTTCTTCGGATCTTGGGGTTCAAAAAAGTAAAAGTGCTCATTTAATAGATAAATAATTTCACAGCTTTTCACATTGGGTGGTATCGTATATGAGTCCCAATCCTTGTTTAGCCCTGGTCCGGGAACGGGGTCTAACAAGCATAAGTTGACTTGAATCGAAGGGTCATAAGCAAATAGAATATTCGCCATGCGCACACATAAATCGGCACCTCGACTAAAACCTTGCAAATTTACCGTTTTGGGCTTTATTCCCTGATTCAACATGGTGATGTGTTTGATATATGCTTTTGCTTCGAGCAACAAACTATCAAATCCCGCCCCCGTTATTTTACTTCGGGTTTCTCGGAGATAAAACTTGTTGTTAAATAAATACAACTGTTTTTCGAGTGCTGTTTCTTCTGGGTTGGAGTCCTTTTTTTTGGTTCCATCCAAATTATGTGTGTCGAATTTACAGTAATAAGTACCAGGTGTCGGATGCTCGTTTGTTCCATGGCAGCCAACCCCATCAAATAATCGGGTTGCAATGTGTGAGCCAGCGTTCGTCTGACTGTGGCGTTGAATACTATCATGCATGGTTTTAAGGCAGGTCTGATGAGTATCCCGGTGTTGTTTGGTACCAAGGAATGTCAACTGAACTATTTCTTTCATCCAGGTTCTCATAAGAGATTTGTGCGCAATTGTACCATATTATGCCCAAAAAATAAAGCCAGGACCCAATCACCGAGTTGCTTTAGGATAATTTTTTATTTGCGTGACTGTGTTATGCTCGTATTTTAATGATTTGACTGAAACGGCTATGTTAATCTATTTTGAAAGGAATTTGCTGAAACCAATACCAGTGACATCTCAAAATGCGGAAAAGCTGAAAGATGCTGTATGGATTGATCTAGTATTTCCAACACAAGCAGAAAAAGATCTGGTTGCAGCTCATGTTGATTTTACCATGCCGACACGTGCTGACATGTTTGAAATAGAACCATCTAGTCGTCTGTATGTGGAAAATAATAATTTATTTATGACAGCAACCATGCTTGCACAATCTGATTCAATTGATCCACAATTTGAGCCCGTTACTTTCATGTTAACGAAAAAGCAACTCATTACGATTCGATATATTGATCCGCAAGCTTTTAGACTATTCATTTCACAAGGGAAAAAAATGCAGCGGGAGGATAATCCAACCTGGGTTTTGCTGGAATTACTTGATCAAACGGTTGAACGACTGGCTGATGTTCTGGAACTAGTTGGACATCGTATCGATCTTTATTCAAAAAATCTATGTAGAACTTCTGGTAAAGTCGGTGAAAAACGAGATTATCAGCAGTTTTTACAAGAAATTGGAGCGGATGGTGATCTCAATACCAAATCTCAAGAAAGTCTGATTTCTTTCAATCGATTGAGTACTTTTTTGGCCCAAAACTTAGCTCCCAAAATTGATAATGAAAAACAAAAAAAACTGGTTATTTTGGCAAAAGATATTGCTTCATTAAGCGATCATGCTCATTTTTTATCAACAAAGGTGAATTTTTTACTGGATGCAACCTTGGGTTTAATTGGTATCGAACAAAATAATATTATTAAAATATTCTCGATCGCTGCTGTTATTTTTTTACCACCGACCCTCATTGCGAGTATCTATGGTATGAACTTTCAGTTTATGCCAGAATTAAATTGGAAGTATGGATACTTAGGCGCGATTGGCCTGATTTTATTTGCAGCCTGGTTACCATATAAGTACTTTAAGTATAAAAAATGGTTATAATAACAAGGAGATAACAAGAATGAATCACGTCATCAAAACGAGCTTTGCCCTATTGATCTTAGCAACGGCACACGCAAGCATGGCTGATAATGCTTGTATGCCGATAGCGCAAGCTTGTATGAAAGCTGGTTACTATAAAGGTGGGCATGATCAGGGGAAAGGTTTGATATTAGATTGTGTCGAACCGGTTGTAGCTAAAAGTATGACGTTGTCCGGCGCTTCATTTACTGATGAGACCTTGCAACAATGTGATGCTGAAATAAAACAAAAAATGTCAGAAAAAATGCAAGGGCAGTAGGGTCTGTTGACGACTCATATTACAATCCTGACCGGCCGGGGCTAGTCCTTGAACCTCGGCGAGTTGTGTTGAGCCCTTTCCTTAAAGGCGCTGAATAGTGACACACTTATTGAGATATAATGATTCATCAACCGATGACATCTTTGGCCTATTTGCGAGCATAGATCAGCAATAGGCGGGTGATGTGCATCATCAAGGCGGATGAGGACTTTAACTTTGTAACTCGATAACTTACCCATGCGACCAGGGTAAAACCAGTTAATAGTCCTCCTTTCATTAGGAGCTGATGACGATCACACCAGCATCTTATTCGCGTTCTATAAATCGAGGCCTGGAGTTGTTGATTCTGCAACACTTGTTCCAGGGCGTCCAGATTGTTGATCACAGCCTCGCGTTTGTTCATGTCTATCCGGCTCTCTTTGTGTTAGGCAACGTCCCTCAAGTTATTTCTGGACTAAAAAAATCATAAGTTGGCTAAAAAAAGTGTTCGATTTGGTTGAATAGTCTGGCTATTCGCCTTGATCGTACGCATTTTTTTCTCAATTTTTAGCTTCTGGCAAAACATCAGGGGCGTTGCCTACTATTTCACCAAAATATTGACGAGTTTTTTGAAAACTCATTTTGCGTATATTATAAGACAATATACGTTTTAATAGGGTGAGTATGAGGAGGTTAAACAGTATCACCGCCGTCAACGCAATCCATATATTGTCGGACATCAATATTATACCATAACCCAGCATCGTCATTGCTGCTGCCCATGTCGTCATCAATATCACGAGAATCGAGCAAATGTTAATGATCAATGGATAAATGCTCAGTCTTGCTAATCGGACCTCTAACTTTGTCATGGACATCAACGTTTGCAATGATTCCAGTTTATTGACAGCAAGACCATAAACTGATTCAAAAATACTCATTATTTTCTTAGTAAAGCGGACAATAAAAATCCAACGCCACCGGCAATTAATATTGCTTTTAACGGATTTTGCCGGACTTTATTGATGAGTTCTTCGGAGTACTTTTCTAGTTCTTTTTCAGTCGCGCTTGCTTTGTCTAGCCCTTCTTCATATAGTTCATGGGCGTATTTTTTACTTTCATACAAGAGCTGACTCACTGCGTCTTTGATGTGTGATTTTGCATTTTCATCTGATGCAGTGTGATGGGTATTCAAGAGGGGTTTGTTTTTTTTAACGGTATCCATGTTTTCTCCTAGTGAACCAACCTCTTCATATTACATCATAAAAAAATTTTGACAATCTTTGAAAATTGTGGCTATAATTCATTGTGCATTGCAGCATAGATTAAATTAGGAGAAGAAAATGAATCAAGAATATTTTGAAAAAATATCTGACATCGTCAAAAAAGCACAGGAACCGTTGCAGGCTATTACTGAATTGAATGTAAAAACTCTACAAAGCTATGCTTATATTAAGCCAGAAGAGTTTTCAAAAATTACAAAACCGGAAGATTTATTAGAAAAACAATTGGGATTGGCTCTTGATAATGGTCGTATTGCCCTTGAGTATATCCAAAAGTCTTTTCATATTATTGAGAAGTTGCTTTTAACTTGCAGCAAAGAAGTGATTAAAGAAGCTAAAAGTAAAGATGGCAAGAGCTGATCTGAGAGATGGATTTATTCATCCATCTGCGTGAAGGGTCTCCCCAATTTGGGGAGATATCTCGTGATGCGCGACGATATGTCGGTCTTTGTGAGTCTTCATCCAGGAGTTGAAAAATGTTCCGTCGTACTTTTATGTTACTGCCAGTATTAAAATAAAGGGCCTGAAAAACGTCCCAAACTGACTTGACGTTGTGGGGAAGCGATGAAGAAACCAAGTTTTTGCGCGCTAATATCGCTGTCGGATTATTTTCTCTTCAGAGCGCAATGACCGTATGTTAGTTTGGTGGATGATACAGCCTCGAGAAGGATAGCCGCATGGCCAGAAGACACACTGGAGCATAATTGAATGGACCAAGATGTTGAGTTTCAAGAAATTCTACGATCAGTTGCTGAAAAAAGTTTAGATTTAATAAAAAATATCAATCTGCAGCCAGAACACTTTGGGCAGTTGGTTGGCCAATGGAGTAATTTATCAACTGATTCGCTTGCTTTATCAAACTTGCTGATCAATCATTCCAACGATGTCGTTAACATGCAATGCGCTTACTGGCAAGATGCCATTGGCCTTTGGAAAAATCAATGCCAATATTGGGAACAAGGTAAATCCTTGCCCATTGCCGATAAACGATTTAATAGCGAAGCATGGGTCAATAACCCTTTTTTTAATATGCTCAGCCAACATTATTTATTGGCCCATGGCCATATTAATTCATTGCTGGAACACTTGGAACTGCATGATAAACAACAGTTAAAACGAGTACAATTTTTAACACAACAATATCTGAATGCTCTGTCACCCGCAAATTATTTACATACGAATCCTGAACTAATGTCGGAAACCCTTCAAAGTCAGGGTAAAAACCTCTTGGTTGGCCTGCAAAACTTGCTAACAGATATTGATGCAGGATCCGCCCGTTTGGTGATGTCTTTGACTGATAAAAAGGCATTTTCAGTGGGTGAAAACATAGCGATTACACCTGGTAAAGTGGTTTATCGTAATGAACTCATGGAGTTAATTCAATACAGCCCTCAAACAGCTGAGGTCAATGTCACCCCGCTTCTCATAATTCCACCGTGGATCAATAAATATTACATCCTCGATTTAAGCGCCCATAATTCACTGGTCGGTTGGTTGGTATCGCAAGGTATCACGGTATTTATGATCTCTTGGGTCAATCCAGATGCCTCTCATGCGAACAAAGGCCTGGCTGATTATCTTCAAGACGGACCGCTTGCGGCGATTGCCCTCATGAAAAAGCAACTGAATGTCAGTCAGGTCAATGCGCTTGGTTTTTGTATTGGCGGTACTTTACTGGCGATGTTGTTGGCATATGAAAAAGCCCGCCAAGAGAATTCGATACATTCTGCTACGTTTTTAGCTTCATTAATTGATTTTAGTGAGCCCGGCGAAATTGGTGTTTATATTGACGAAGATCAAGTGACCAAGCTTGAAGAGTTTATGCAAGTCAAAGGTTATCTTGATGGTGAACTGATGGCACAAGCTTTTAATTCATTACGTGCGAGCGATTTGATATGGACACATTTCATTCGTCATTATCTCCATGGAAAAGCTCCGGCGCCGTTTGATTTATTGTTTTGGAACTCTGATAGCACCAATATGCCTGCAAAAATGCATTCTGAGTACTTGCGCTGGATGTATTTGCAAAACGACCTAATTGTACCGAATCAAATTCATATCAACAACATCCCTTTAAATATTCAGGCGGTGGATACGCCAACTTTCTTTTTATCCACTAAAAATGATCACATTGCGCCATGGAAAACAGTATATCGGGGATTTGAACTGATGCCGGGCGAAAAATGCTTCGTACTGGGTGGATCGGGACATGTCGCGGGGATTGTGATTCCCCCTGGAACCGATAAATATGGTTATTATGTAAGCCACCTTAAATCCCAAGACCCAGATGAATGGCTTAAAAAAGCACAGCATCACAGTGGATCTTGGTGGAATGAATGGTTTTCATGGTTGGGGGAAAAGTCAGGAAAAATGGTCCATGCCCCTTTATGGGATGAATTACCTATCAAAGCGGTTATGGATGCCCCTGGGAGCTACGTTCTAAAGTAAAAGGAGCTAAAAATGAAAAATCGGATCGCGTTAATAACAGGAGGCTTAGGCGATATAGGTACTGCCATTGCCCATGAGTTTTCTAGTCGTGGTGCAATCGTTGTTGCTGCTGACCGAGTTAATCAAGTCGATGCGCAAGCGTGGCAAGCCAAACAAAAATCCTTAGGATTTGATATTGAGTTGGCCTATATGGATGTTCAAGATTTTGAAAGCTGTGCGCAAATGGCGAATGATGTGATGCAGAAGGTTGGACCGGTGGATATTATAGTGAATGCTGCTGGAACCATTGAAGACACCGTTTTTTCTAAAATGACGCCTGACCAATGGAACCACGTAGTACACACAGATCTAGACAGCATGTTCAATGTGACTAGGCAATTCATAAACAGCATGATTGAAAGAAAGTATGGAAGAATTATCAATATTTCTTCCGTGAACGGTCAAAAAGGTCAATTTGGTCAAACGAATTACTCATCAGCCAAATCAGGTGTATATGGCTTTACCAAGAGTCTGGCTTTGGAGGTTGCGAAACACAATATCACGGTTAACGCAATTTCTCCTGGGTATGTAGAAAGTAAAATGGTTTCAACCATTCCAAAAGAGATCACACAGAAAATTATCGATCAAATTCCTGTGAAGCGTTTAGCTAAACCGGAAGAAATTGCGTGGGCAATTGCTTTTCTTGCTTCTGAACAAAGTGGCTTCATCACCGGGTCTAATTTAGCGATTAATGGCGGTATACATATGTATTGATGTTTAGGGTTGATGTGCGTCAATTTGACAAAATTAAATATTGGTAGTAAGTTTAATAGACAACAAGATCAATATTAGTGTTCATATGTCTCAAGATAATATAAACGACGCGCATCAATCCAATCAATCTAAATCTGTTGATGACCACCTCAACGTTGAAGCAGCAAACGAAATTATTAAGAAAACAACGAAACTAATCAATCAACTTAAAGCGCAACAGTCACAATTATTTTATTTAAGTTGCTATACCATGTTTACGCTGAACAGTGATGAGCAACGCGATCAACTTGAACAGACAAAATCAATCAACTCATTAATTAAAACATTAGAAGCCTCCTTACAGGAGTATGATCCTGCTAAATCAGCCAATATTGATCTGGTGTGGGGGTTTTTCTCTTTGTTATCGGCGGCTTATCGAAGGTTATTTTCTAGTGACCATGACGCGCCAGTTTCTTCATCTAATCCAGTTCAAACAGTTACATCATTAAAAAATAAATTTAAAGCTTGGTCTGTAGAAAATCCGACCACCCTATTTAAACCCAACGACAGTGCCACCGTCGACCCATCAGTCGTTTCTAAGCCAGATGACAAGTTAGAAATAACCATCGTTTATTCAGCGTCCCAAGTTGATACCTTAAATAAAGACAAAGGAAATAAAAACAGAATTATTTTTCAAATGGTTTCTGTCAAAACGTATGTTGTGAAGTTATTTAATGAACTATCCGGTGAAGATCCACCAGAGCCAGGCGTTGTTTACATCCAAGCGATTTCTCGAGATGAGCTTGGTTATCACGTGATGGATTCTGATGGAAAAATGAATACCGGACTGGTGCATTCGCGTACGTTAATGGATTTATATAAAAAACTGTATGATGAGACAGTCACGAAAGACATACAAGATATGATGATGATGAAGGAGCAGCTAAGGCGAGATCAGATCACAATTGATGATAAAACAGGACAATTTTACATTAACCTTCTATCAGACAACACAGGTGAAAGCGAATTAGCTGAACAATCTGGTGTTCAATCAACTCAGGATCTATCTCATGAGAAAGAACAATCATATAAAGGAGGTCAAGCTAATCAAGATCCACTGGATCTGCTACCGATTAAAACAACGGAAGAGTTCCCATCACGCTTACTTCGCACTGGGTTAAGGGGTGAATTATCATTGAAAATATTGTTGGATGATGTTGACAGGAGAATATTAAGTAAACTAAATAATTTCCGTTATCATGGTGATTTGATTCAAGATCTTGAAAATCAAAAATGCATTCCTCGTGATACAGAATCAACACGGTCGTTTTATGTGGATTGCAATAAACGCCTTGATTTGGGCAAACTAACACTTTCTTCAAACGATGCTTCTCAAACCAGTGACAAGTTCACATTGGGATTCAAAAGTTATGCATCACATAAAGAGGTTGAGGATTTATATCGATCTTTACAGGATAAAATAACCCCACTGATTTGCGCATTGACATCCTATACTCCAGCAGAAATAAAAGGTTTAATAAATTGTTTGGCTTCTGCCAATGTTTCCGTTCTTAAAGATAAAATTGAGCACTGCGTAGATCCAAAAAAAATTCAGTTTAAATTAGATGAAGTGAATCAGTTGGCAAATGCTCTTCATAAATATGGTAATGCACAATTAATCGCTAAACTCAACTACATCCCAGATCCGGAGACTATCCATATTCCGAAATCAGAATTTCTTTGTCCGGACAAGGCCAAAGGGCTTTTAGACGGCTCGGTAAAAGTAGAGACAAAGACAGATAACATCGTCAATGAATTGGATACGATACTAAATGCCACAGTCCCCCGGTGATTTTACTAGGACAACGTCTAATGGTTTCTTTGTGGTGTATACCTAATCGTTTTTTAAAGTTTTGTAAGTACAAAGAAGCTCAAAAATCAAGTCGCGAAAAAACCAGTATCTTCAGGTAGAATGGGTATATTGAACTGGATAAAGAGGATATACATGACCCCAATCAGGCTGATAAAAAAATATAAAAATCGTCGACTCTATGATTTAGAGGCCAGCCGCTATATTACGGTGGATGATTTACAATCTTACGTCCTGGATAATATAGCGTTTCAAGTGATCGACGGGGCCACGAATAAAGATATCACTAATCTGGTCCTGATGCAGATATTTGTTGAAATGGAGTCTAATTCAACCCAATTCTTATCATCAGAGATGCTTCGTCAATTAATCATCTTGGCTCATCATCCGATGAATCAATCGTTTAAACTGATGCTTGAACACATGATGAGTCTTAAAGATCACCAAGACCATTATTTTCATGCTTATCAAAGCAAATGGGAAAAACAATCAGAACAACTGATGTCCCAGTGGCTTAAGATAATGGGTGCTGGTAAATCGACTTAACCATTCTCCGATCGTTAGTATCACCCCCGAGCGGTTACCGTATAACTTCAACTTCTCACTTTGTAGCTTCTGGCAAAACTTGAGTGACGTTGCTTAGTATAGCCACCAGTTGTTGCAACGCCTTCGCTCGATGACTGATTTTATTTTTAATTTTCATGGTTAATTGCGCGAATGTGCATTTATATGCGGGGATATAAAAAATTGGGTCGTATCCAAAACCGTGCTGACCAATGGGTTCGTGGGTGATATAGCCTGAACAGAAGCCGGTTGCGATGATAGGCGTTGGATCATCCACTTGGTTGACTAAAGCGAGTGCGCAATAAAAATATGCCTGTCGATTTTCATCCGGAATAGACTTCATCTTCTCCAAAAGCAACATCCTATTGTCTTGGTCCGAAGCACCGATCCCTGCATATCGGGCAGAATAAATCCCAGGTTGACCATGAAGGGCTGGGACAACCAAGCCTGAGTCATCGGCTAAGGAGGGCTTATGTCCATGACTAGTCGCATGTCTTGCTTTGAGAATCGCATTTTCGATAAAACTTAATTTTGTTTCGTTGACGCTGGGTATTTTTAACGATTTTTGTGGAATGCAATGTATCTGAGGCAACAGCGCCTGTATTTCTTTTATTTTGCAATCGTTATGAGTAGCCAAAACAATTTCTTTCATAATGTCCCTTTACGATTGATGCAGCAAGCGCCCATATTTAGCTAAATGAAGACTCAATGCGGACCATGAGCAGGAGAGTTTGAGTCGTCTGTTGTCGTCTTTTCTTCGGGGGCAGGGTGGCCATCATTATTGCTATTATCTTGCTTTGTATGCGCAGCATCTGTTTGTTTCGTCTTTGATGTATCTGTTAAATGAGCCAATGAGCTGCTGTTGTTTTGTGTGTCTGCAACACTTGTCATATGAAGTTGTTTCTTTGATTGAGATAAATCGACCTCTTTTGGCTGCTGTAGATCGACTTTTTGTGCTAAATTTTGCAAGCGAGTGCCTATCCTCACAAATCCCAGCATTGCTTCAGGGCTATTTTTTAGTGCCTCTGTAAAAGTATTTAATAGTTTAGGGTTCTGGTGCAATTCTTCAGCAAAGTCATTCAACGCTTCGGGATCTTCTTCAAGCTCTTTGATGAAATCATCAAGTGATTGAACATCTTTATGTTCGTTTTCAAGGTTGTTTTCAACGTTTGCTTCAGGAGCCAGGTTTGTTTCCACTGCTTCGGATGCAGCTAGTGGGTTAGGAGCTACATCTTGTATTTCATTATTTGCTTGTGGCAGGGGGTGCATGGTCACTTGATCCCCGGCTCCTGCGGCTTGTTCCGCGAGCATTTTTTCACGTGCGGCGGCACCACCATATGGATTTGCTGTACTATGCGGATCTGGGCCTTCTGGGCCTTTAGCATAGTCGTAGGCTTTTTGTACACCGTCTGATAAAGCACCAAGCGCCAGACCCAATAAACTTTTAAGATTTTTATCCCAAGCCAATCTCCTGAAGGCGTTTACGGTATTTTCAAACTGGGCGGCTCCTTCTTCTAAAGCGGCCACATGTGCATTTCCACCTGGGGTTGGCTTTTTCTTTTCCACATCGGCTGGTTTTGGTTTGAGCAGGAGATCTTTCAATTTGTCGGCACTTGATTTCTTACTGGTTTTTTTTCCTCCCGCGCGCCCTGGGGTTGGTTTATTCAAAGTGGGTTGTGTTGTTGGAGTGGCATTATTCTGAGTGGTTGGTGTGGCGGAAGTATTGGTAGTGGTTGGCGCAGCACCTGTTTCGCCTGATGGACCACTGCCAACGGGGGTTAACGGGACACTACCTGATCCTTCGTTATTACTTTGGGACATGATAACAACCTCACAAATCAAAACACACCATCTTATGGATTAATTATATACCATATTGTAGATAAATACGATGAAGAAAAAAGTGACACCGATGATTTTTTGGTGTAGGATATTTTCGTTGGTTGAAAAGACTCAAGGAAAAAGTCATTGACCAAAATCCAACTTCAACATAAGGAATTTTATCATGCAACGTTTTGTATTGATTTTATCTAATCCCCCTTCATTTTTTCACTTAATTGATAATTCAAATTTTATTAGTCCTTTTCGACCGTTTTATTTTTGAGTCATGGAGAACTCGAGATGGAACAAGAAATTATTGATGTCATCGTTGACTTAGCGGTCCATAGCTTTGCTAAAAATGTTCAACCTGGGGAATATGCAAAAATTGCGGCACATAAAGCCGCCTATATGTCTGCATTTCGCCACTATCCAGAATTGGCTGATTTCGCCGCTTTAAGTGCTGCCACTGAATTTTTACCTGAAGTATTAAAAGCCATCAAGTTCTCAGCTCGAGTCGCGGACGCTGCTGCTTTAAAATTAGTATCTGATGGTGCTTATCATACTGAGTGGGAAAATTATTCTACTACCGCTTTACCGGTCCAGTATACGCAAAAGCATTATTTTTTGTCACTCACTGAACCATCTGAACAAGCAATTCAGGTCTTTTCAGAAACAATGACACCTGCATATGAAAAAGTTTCGGTTCAAGACGTTGTTGCGAGAAACAAGGCGAAACGTGCCGCGCTTTATGTTTATATACCCATCGGACCTGAAGATGCGAACTATGCAAGTTTTAAGCGTTGAAAATTATCATTAATGCGGCACCTCATAATGTCTAAGTACAAGCCGATATTGTCAAAAAATCCAAGGATGGCTTCTGTAAAGTCAGAAAA
>DAIDKT010000112.1 GCA_027449905.1 Legionellales bacterium | reverse complement strand
TACTGCCTGATGTATAAATCACATAAGCCACATCACGGCTTGATTGAGGTCGATTCAACGCGCTTTTAGGTTGGTGCTGCAGGAGTTGTGCGTTCAGAATCAATGTGTTCACAGAAGGGTTGGCAAGTTGATGCATGCGAGTCACATGGATTGCACCGGTCAATAATACCTTGGTTTGGGTGTCTTCCAATATATAACTGATTCGGTTATCAGGGTAGGTCATATCAATTGGCACATAAGCCCCACCTGCTTTTAATATCCCCAGTATCCCAATTAACGTATATTCTGAGGGCGATATACCTAATCCAATTAAATCTTCAGTTTGAATACCGCAGGTATGCACAAGATAGTGTGCCAATTGGTTTGAGCGTTCATCGAGCTCTAAATAAGTTAACTCAACATCCTCATAGACCAAGGCGATGTGATGAGGTGTTTTTGCGACTTGTTCCGCAAAGAGGGCATGGATGGTTTTATCATGCGGGAATGGGTGCTCGGTTTGATTCCAGTCATAGACAATTTGTTGATATTCGTCTTGGGTTAGCACATCAAGAGATTGAACCGGTGTATCAAGTTTATTGAGTAGTTGATTAAAAATCAGTTCCATGCGCCCGATTAATTGCTCGGCTTTGGCTTCATCGATATAGAGTCCTTCATATTGAAGGCGCAATGTCAGTTGAGTGGATTCGATTTCATGGGCACTTAAGCCGAGGATATAATCCAAGCGTTCAATGGCGCCTCTGCCCCTGATGTTTAAGCGTTGTTGGTCGTCTTCGTTCAAGGGGGTAATGGGATAATTTTCATAGACAAGCAAGCTATGGAAAAGACGCCGACCTGATTTTTGCAGGCGTGCCAATTGAGCAAAGCCATACTCATCTAATTGGGTCATTTGCTGTTCGATGTGTTGCAATTGCTGGCGCACGTTGCGATTTGATTCCCAATCGACAGCCAAGGGGAGGGTATTGATATAAAGACCGACACTGGATTCGATGTCCAAGATTGGGATTGAGCGTCCTGAGATGGTTGTGCCAACGATGGTTGTTGTATCTTGGGTATAGGTTTGCAATAACTTATGCCAAGCGAATTGGACCAGGGTTGCCATGGTGACAGCGGCGAGTCGGCTGGTTTTCTTTAGATTGAGATAGGCTTTTTGGGAGATAACTAAGCTAATTTTTTTGGGGTTTTGTAGCACTCGATGTGCATCCAAATCAGCATGATGACTGAGCAAGGGGTTTAGGTTATTGGGATGGAGTTGGAAGATATTTGTGCTAATGTCATCTCTCATTTAATTGCTTCCAAAGCAATTTTAGCTTTTTCAGCAGGAGTGTATTTTTTGCGTTGTTCGCTCATCTCGTCTCCAATCATTCTGGCGAGAATTATATCTTAACTTTTTAAAATTTTGGTCCGAAATTTTTGACCCACCTCAAAACGTGATGCGTCCATTTCTGCCTTCCAAAAAGCAGTAATAGATCAAAATCAGATTCCCGTGTCAATATTTTTTTGAAAAAATTAATTTAGAAAGTTACTGCGGAATGACAGTCTTATCCTAGATTTTGGTAATAATAGATGTTAGATTAGACTTGGCATGTATTTTTTAAGAAAGATGGCTCATTTGCGATCCTCTGATAAAGAGATTTGCAACCATTAAATTATAAGGAGATTATTAATGAAGAATCGATTGCTGCCTGTGGCGCTGATAACGACACTCATGGGTGGTTCCACGGTGTATGCCGGTTCAATGGGACCTATCGAGACACAGCCCCTGTTTGTTCCTTTTTTGGCTGGCGAAGCATCTTATACAGTACCGAAAGTTAGTGTACCTAGTATTAATTCACTACCTGCTTCAAAATCTAAGCAAGGCTGGGGTGGCCGTTTGGGAGGTGGATTTACTTACCAAACTTCAGAAAAATATCGTTTTATCAGTGAGATTGGTGGTGGATACTATGGCTCTCAAACACGCAAAATCAATGGCAACTCATTTGATTTTTCCCTTGATGGATATGATGTGTTAGTTGGTGGTTTGTATAAACTGGATTTATTGCAAAATTCTTATTTAACGGGAAATTTTGACCTTCTTGTACAAGCAGGTTTTATGATAGAGAACATCAGGAGAAATCTGGCGGGAAATTCTGATAATTTACAAATAGGTGATTTTGTCCGCTATCAAGGTCGGGTTAAGACAGACCGCACGCAAGCATTTCCAGAAATTAAAGTGGGAGGTATTTATAACTTTAATCAAAACTGGGGTTTTTCAGTCGCTTATTTGCATGTGTTCGGGTCTAATACTCATCTAGATACAGATGCGACTTTTGATCGAGTTCGTGGACTTACATCACAGGGTGGTTCTAATTTGCAAAATCCTACTCTGAATGCAGTGATGTTTGGTTTGCGCTACAGTATTGTTTAATGCGCATGATGGCCGTTATTATTTAAATAATGGCCAATATCAACAACGGTTATCGTTTTCATCTATTGATAAGCAGCCGGATTCATTTGAATAACGTGACCACGATTCACTTATGATTGATTTCAGCAAAATAAGTTGTTAGCCTTTTTCACTAGCTGAATCTAAAACCTCTGGGTATACTTGCCGAATATGGACTTTATTCAAGCGCGCAATGGATTTGGCAAAATAGCATATTATTGTGCTGATAAAACAAAAGATATAATCCAATATGCACAGGAAAACAGGCAGCTGATTGAGTCTGTCCTTCATCAATACGGCGGAATACTGCTTCGAAATTTTAACATAAGGTCTTTATCAGAATTTAGTCAATTGACCGAAACCATGTCGCCCAATTTATTGGATTATATCAATCGCTCGACACCAAGAACCAGGATTGGAAAAAAAATCTATACAGCCACTGAATATCCAGCGCATAAACATATTTTGTTTCACAACGAGAATTCCTATAGTTTAGACTGGCCGGACATCCTATTTTTCTTTTGTGTTATTCCACCAAAAGCCGGCGGTGAAACGCCTATTGCCGATAGTCGACAAGTACTTAAAAAAATAAATAAAACACTGGTTGATAAATTTAGTGATAAAAAAGTTTTATATACACGAAACTACCTATCTGGCATTGATTTAAGTTGGCAAGAAGTATTTCAAACCTCTGATAAAAAACAAGTAGAAATGTATTGTGAAAAACATCATATTGATTATATTTGGCATACTGCTGAGCTAGATTCATTAGAGTTAACTACAAAACAAATTTGTCAAGCGATAGTGAAACACCCGATGACGTTAGAAGAAGTCTGGTTTAATCAAGCCCATTTGTTCCATGGTTCATCCTTGCAGCCGGATGAACAGGCCACGCTGTTTTCACTTACAAAGAAAGACATCATGCCAAGAAATGCCTATTATGGAGATGGGGGGGAGATTGAAAAAGAAGAAGTCAAGCATATATTAGATGTATATGAATCGGAAAAAATTGTTTTTCAATGGCAACGAGGTGATGTGATGATATTAGATAACACACTTATGGCCCATGCGAGACATCCTTTTTGTGGAGAAAGAAAAATCGTCATTTCTATGGCAAACAATTAGCGACTTATTGTTGAGGGATTTCACCGACAAATCCGCAAATACACCAAAAATAAGGGCGCTTTTACCTGTCATTCCGCAGTAACTCACATTGAGCTACCCCCCAATGAAAAATCCACATTATCGGCAAGGTTATAAATTTGCATAATCGGTTTCCCCATTAAGCGAATGATTTTTTGCTTGAGATCGGTCCAACCGTGAATCATTTTTTGACTAACACCATTCACGTTGATAACAACATAATGAATGCCATCTAGCAATTGAAATATCCAACGCATAGTTGGAGTTTTTGTTGGCTGATTGATTTGGTTAGGTAAAGTCTCATTCTATGTTGCAAGGGCTTTTCTCAAGCGACGCTGTGCGATTGAGTAAACCAGCAATGCCAAAGTCATGACCATCAATAATCCCATGATTCGAGATGTTTTTTTAAAAATAATAAGCTAACAAAAAAGAGAGGGTCTTTTAAAAATCGAAAGCCCATATTTTCAATACTCGCATTTTGCTGGGTAATCAACCTATGCAAAATTGGGCACTGATCATCTCACAGCTACAAATATATTTCGACGGACGACTTAATTTGGGCTTGAAGTGACTAGCGAGATGACACAGTTAGATGAACACTCTCACTTATTGTACTAGATTTTGGTATGAATATCTGTTTAATTATTTTGCTTATTGGGGAGAGTCATTTAAGGTGTGTAAATAGCGCGGGAGAAAATTTTTTAACGCTGTAAAACTTAACTTCATGCTCAATCTCTCATAGTCTCACCTCACTGTCAAAATATTTTTTAATAAAAAAATCAAAAAAATTATTGCT
>DAIDKT010000111.1 GCA_027449905.1 Legionellales bacterium | reverse complement strand
TTGGTTTGAGCAACACAAATTGCGCATAACACAAAAAATCACACTGTATCAACAAAACTGGAGTGTGATTAAAAACGCTATTCAGGAGCAAATAAAAATCTTAATGCTTCAAGCCGCATGAGCTAAGTGCGAAACTCGTGTTGGGGAATTTTTTGTATATTTATGTCAGCGCGGGCTCGACATCAATGCCCCGCTATATTTTATTGGCAAAAAGGTTTCTTTGCTCACATATGTATCTCAATTTAACCACCTACATTTAATTAAACTGTGCACAAATAACAAACTCAAAATCCAAGCAGATGAACCTGTTCATCCGATTGGGGTAGCAGCCATGAAAAACTACCCTGAATCAAAAGAGATTAGCGAACATTTAATCAACACCATCCAAGATTATTGCGATTATACGCCATTAAGTATGGCTGCTGGCTTTGGATATCATAAACTTTTTAACAGGTTTATTGCCGAATATCCGGAACAGATCAACGCGATAGATCAGGCTGGTTTTACGCCCTTGATGCGTGCGGCCCAGCTTGGGCGAATACCATTTGTATTCAAGCTGTTAGAATGTGGAGCAGACATCGATTTAACCGGTAGAAATGGCCAAACATTTTTTCATATCTTGCCGCAGGAAACTGACTTTATTCGAGACTTCAATGAGCATTATGCACAATACTCGCAGTGGTATGATCCTACACTTATTGATAAAGATGGATTCCTACCAATTCATCACGCCATTGCACATCACCATACTGACTGGGTTATCAATAGTTTAGACAATCATCCTGGCTTGCTGACTGTTAAAGATAACAAAGGGAGGGGATTGGCTGTTCATGCCATCATGGCCGGGGATATTCAGCTATTACGATTCTTGGATAGCATATGCCCTGATTCCTTAACGTCCGATGATGAAAAAACTCTATTGACATGGAGCATTGAGTTTAATCAAATTGACATACTTAGCTGGCTTGATTACAAAAAACTTGTCAATTTAGGCCAGGATCCTGTCGCTGTCCTATACGCCATTTCTACAGGAAATCAACTTGATTGGTGCCTGGGACATCCCACTTTCAACGGCAACATAAAAGTTGTCCCTAGGTACAAAGAGATCAACTGGGCAATGGCTTTGGTTGCAAGCAACCATTACGACTATATCACACGTTATGATTTATTCCGCCGCTTTCCAAACTTATGTTTTGAACGAGATGACTACAACAACACGGTCATTGATGAATTCGTCAATCAGTATGAATCCGATGAGCATAAAGACGATTCTGACGCATTAGCAAAGGCAGAAAATTTCGCTCGTTATGTGCTCGATTATATTAAAGAACCAGGCATTATAGAGCAATTACGATTCACCTCTTTGCAAAATTTTAAAGGATTTATTCAGTTTTGCCTGCAAAGGCATCTCATCGACGTGAATGAAAAGCTTGAAGGTCAACCGTTATTTCATCTGTGGGAAGAGCATTTTTTTGCTGCATCCATTGCTTTCATTGAAGAAGCACAAAAAAAAGGCTTTCATATCAATGATGAAGCTAAATTTAGGTCTAATGCACTTAAATATTACAGTCAAAATATAAAACATTTTATTGGAAAATATCCCTTAGTGAACGTAAACGCCAAAGATTCGGGCGAATTACATCTAGTCGCTAAATTGTTTAAATTGCCAGATAGCACAGATCGCATTCAATGGCTTAAAAATAACACCAAGGGGCTGAGCCTCAAAAATTTAGATGACCGGAATTCCTCCTTACTTCATTTGGCCGCGCAGTCACAAGATTTCAGTATGCTACGTTGGTGCATCGAAAAATTAAATTTCAGCCCCCTAGAAACCCGGAGCGATGGGCTTAATTCTTTAGATTTAAGTCTCTTAACAACCAATGATCTCATATCTCAATATCTCATCAAACACATCACAAAGACAAACAAACTGAAGAAAATTTATTTAGATCATCTAAAAGAAATTAATCCCAAAATACAAAATGAAGTTCGTTCAAGATTAGAGAACATTGGCTTCAATCATACCAATCTTAATCTGCTCACGCAGGACGCTGTTGCCGTTGCTAAAACAGACAATACCACCAAGACAAATCTGCATAAACCTTCAATTCACGAAACTTTGTCGGTAAGCTCTGCTACGGATAAAGACACTCAAAATTCAAAAATGGACTCTTTTCAACCAGAAGAAAGCTCAACTGATCCACTGATTAAGATAACCAATGAATCATTGCTGGATGCCATCAAACATAGCCTCCCTCAGCTGAAGAAATTTAAACATCCTATTTACCAAGAACAATTGAAAACGCTGCTAGCAAGCATGGATATCCTTGCCATTTTTTCCGCATCAGATTTTCGATATGCAGTCATGTATCAGCTGTTGCGATTTACTGCAGTGATTGAACTGATGACCGCCCAAAATTGGAAAGAGCTGCTCACTACAATCATCAAAGAGGGCCAGGATGAGGTTTTGTTGTTATTGTTGAACCACCCCACCCTATCGGGATTTTTAGGTGAAATTGGACCGGAATTATTAATCTCTACACTATCGATAAATCAGCATACATCGACAGCAACTGTAGCCTTTAATCCCAATACCACGGTCAACATGCTATTAGGTAAATCTGAAATTGCAGCGACCGCCGATCTTGATTTGGTTCTTCTAGCCATAGAACATCTGCTAACACCATCAGTGTATCTGTTGTTAAATTGTCCTAACATTCAACTAAATGCCCACGAACAGAATAATATCTTGTTGAAGAATGCTGCCGCCACCAAAAATATGGAAGCCTGTGAAATATTGTTAAGTCTAGATAATGTTTTAAACTCATTGAAAGCAGCTGACTGTACTGATTTAAAACAAATTCAAAGTCAAGGGTTTGACCAACTTAACGATTTACTCAGTGAACTCATGCCTCACGCACCTACCGAACAACAAGATAGCCATCAACAGGTATCGACAATGGCTCCATCAACCTCATCGAAGAATACAAAACACTGGCAGACACACCCTGTATCAAAAGCACGAACTCCATCACAACAACACCAAATACGCGGGAGTAGGCATCAAAAGTCATTCGCAGGAACTTCAGCTAACCATTCACAACTGTTTTCGTCAATACCAACCGCCCCAACATTAACAATACCCGCATCATCACCGCATGCTGGTTCAGAATCGTTGCTAGGGTTACCAATGGCTTACTCACCAGCATCCATCTTTGCACCGATGACTTATTCAACATCGTTCATGCCATCATCTGATCCCTACTCACAGCCCTATCCTGCAGCGCCTGTGGCTTATTTACCCCAATATCAGTCAGATATATCATCGTTCAGCCCAACTCCTATATCCCACACACAACCATTCTCACCTGCGCCGATTCCTTATTCACAAAGTTTCGAATTGGCGCATCATGAGGATCCATTCCCCAATAATTTTGTTATGTCACCACATGTTTATTTACCTGCCTATGAACAATTTAACACTTTTTACGATTCAAGCGATTATGTCCAACTCAATAATCGTTATGATTTTTATCACGCTATATTGATAAGTGAGTATGACAGAGAGTCTGATGAGATCATTCGCTTGTATATGACGTGTGAAGGTTTTCTAGAACCACAGTTTGTTTTTAATCTTTGTTCATTTGCAGTATCCCATAACAAATTAGGGGCGCTGATAACCTTATTTAAACTGTCAACCAACCTGTTAAATTCACATCCCAAAGTTTGCAACAAACTAACAACGGATGCCATTAGAATGGGCTATGGTGCCATGGCTGATTATTTGCTTCATCTTGATGTCGTTCAACAATCAGCATCCCTTTTCAATAATCGACTGTTACGTCGAACGATAGACTATAAAATGATTTCCCAAGCCACTGGCTTGATGCAACTACCATCTGTTCAAGCAAACTTAGATCAGGTTAAATATTATTCAAGGTGTAAAGAATTCACAACAATGATTGAAAGTATGTTGAGAATCCCCTCTGTTCTCAAGTTTGCTATTAGACAGAAAACAAGAGAATCAGACCAAGAAAGTCTGTATAACCAAGCGATTGTGTCATATACCACGCAACTTTTAAATCTACTTAAGCGTAAAACCTCTGCAGACGAACTAAATGCAATCGATCGAGCATTATTGAATGAGTTGGCAGTTTATAACAATACAAGGGAACTGGTAAAGGTTTTTTTTGATAGACTAAGTCAAGTAAGCAGTCAGGGAACATCTGCCAATTTAGGTATGTTCTCAAAAAGCTATAGATTGGTTGAGGTTGATGATACCAAAAAAGAAGAAGAAGAAGAAGCGGCCGATGAATCCAGCTCATTAAAAATGCCAGCAACCTTGCCAAATTCAAATCTTGGCTTTGGGGTATGAAAAGCAATTGTTGGGCCTAAGCCCAACTAACAAGATTTAATAACAGACTTATTTTGATCCAGCAATCACTTCAACCTGAACGGTTGCTATGACGTCACTGTGCACTTGAATTTTAACAGCGTATTGACCAATAGAATGAAAAGCACCTTCTGGCATCATGATTTCGCGTTTGTTGACTTCTATGGATTTGGCCAACAGTGCGTCTTTAATTTCAACGATACCAACTGATCCAAATAGTTTACCTTCATCACTGGCTTGGGCTTGGATAACCAACGTCGTATCATTCAGTTTTGCAGCGCGCTGCTCGGCTTTAGATAATTCTTGCGCAGCTTTTTTTTCTAACTCGGCTCGTCTGGCGTCAAATGATTTCACATTTTCATCTGTAGCAAACACTGCCTTGCCTTGCGGAATCAAAAAATTTCGGCCATAACCTGGTTTCACATTGACTGTATCCCCCAATGCACCTAAATTTCTGATTTTTTCTAATAAAATAATTTGCATTTTAACTACCCTCTTCTTCTGAATTTAAAAGTAGATACCCTTAAATTAAATAAACTATCCACCAATCCTAACACCCCATACAAGGGAACCATAACAAAAGGCAACAGCATTAATGGCGCCAAGAGCAACACGAGTATAACCCGCGAATTTTTTTTATAAAAAATATTGGCGCTTAAACTGAGACCAGATAACAAAAAATACATCACCAAGGAAGGCAACATCATCATAGCAACCATATTTTTTTGTAATGCCGAAAAAAACAACACAACCAATAGGATGACCATTATTTTTTTTGCTCGAAAAGACAAAACCTCCTGTCTAAAACCATCAGGATGGTACAAACGCGATTGGATGGAACGAGCGAACATTAATCCTGATAGTGCTGAAAAAACAACAGACAGCATTTGAATGCCAAACGCATACCCGGCAAGCATATCATCACTCAGTGCAGGATTATCATGCATCAATCCAGACAAAGCACCTTCTGATTGGGTTTGTTCGAGTATCGTTTTTAGATAAACAAACTGCGTCATCACAAAATCAGGTATCATCCATTGAACACACAAGACAACCAGACTTATCTGCAGAAATAAAACTGCACATGCGGCCTGCCAACTGGTTGTTACCCGTAATGCACACGCTGCAAAATAACACGGGAGAAAAAGAGTCAAGGTATTGACGATGGGAACCATGGTTGCGGCAAAGACCAGCGAAACACCGAGATGTACTAGCATCGTGGGCAACAACAGCACAGCGCCCTCTAAGCATCCTTTTCTTAATGTAATCAGCGCAATGACGATGACCGCTAACCACGCTGTATAAGGGAATAAAGCAAAAACAAGCGCGTAAACTAACGCGCGCGACTTCTGAGTGACCAACAAATCAGCTTGTTTTTGTATAAACCCCTGTATGCGTGCCATGTTTTTACCGATGGCTATCGCAATAAGGTAACAAGCCAAGTAACCGTGCATACTGAATCGCCAACGCAATGCGACGTTGATCTTTTGCACTGGTACCAGTAATACGACTTGGTACAATTTTACCGGTTTCGCTAATATAGTTTTTCAACAAATTAACATCTTTATAATCAATTTCACTGGCGCCATCTGCAGGCCGTGACATTTTTTTACGACGAAAATACTGTGACATATGCGGGCTCCTTTAAGCAGATTCTCTGGAATCTTTGGATTCTTTTTTCATCATGATTGATTCGGTGATAACCGGAAGTTTTTTCTTGATTATCAAGTTTCGTAGAATGGCATCGTTGTATTTAAACGCTGTCTTTAACTCGTCTAAAGCCGCTTGATTGCATTCGATATTAAACAACAGATAATGTGCTTTGTGCACATCTTGCATTGGATAAGACAGCTGCCTACGGCCCCAATCTTCCTTTCGATGAATTTTTCCCTCATGCTTGGTTATGATCGCCTCATAGCGCTCAACCATGCCAGGAACTTGCTCACTCTGATCAGGGTGCACAAGAAACACAACTTCGTAATGTCTCAATTTATACTCCTTATGGATAAAGCCTTCTTAACAATTAAGTAAGGCAAGGTTCAAAAAGCGTGACATGATAACTTATTTCACAAAAAATTGAAAGTGATAGTATCTAAACAATATTAGCTGGGCAGGGTCTGTTGCCATTTCAAATTTTGACGTCACGGGGCATCAAGTTATAAAAGATGCGTTGTGAACAAACCCTAAATAGTATTTACAAATAAAATCGTCTTTAATTTAACACGGCGAACCAAAAGATGCTTAAGTGGGCATTTACAGAGCACAAATAAAATGATACCCTCACCGTAACTTCAATTATAATGACTAAATATTATGCTATTTCACTATGCCGTTAAAGTTATCAATACCGATGATGTGGTTTTTTTAAGGGAGTTAGATTGTTCTGAGGAGGGGGATGAGGGGGATGATGCGAATGCAACCAAGGAACGTGTGAGATTGTCAACGAACGCAAAGGCTTTATTGGAAGAATTGTTTCTAGCCATTGAAATAAATTCCGTCAAATCAGTTGACCGTATTCTAACGAAAAAACCCTTTCTTGTTAATCAACCCTGCGAAGAAGGTTACACACCGATTTTTTTATCCTCGATGTTAGGCAAGGTGTCTATTACCTCTCATCTGGCGAATCGTGGGGCTGACGTCAATCGATCATGTCAGATGCCTGGCACAAATGAGTGGATGACCCCTATTAAACTTGCTGTTCAACGCGACAATAGATTTTTAGTCAAAATATTGTTATCTCATGGCGCTTCTGCATATGCGATGCCTTTGGCTACTCAAATGCCGCTCGTTCATCAAGCAGCAGCGATGGGTTCACTTGGTGCATTAAAAGAGATCGTTCAGTATGAGCGAAATAAAAAACATCAAGGTAATCTGAAGGAAACTGAGACCTGTAATATCCCCGACGCGCTTGGTATGACAGCTATCTTTCATGCGGCCATAGAAGGTCATGTTGACATTGTTCGTTATTTGCTTGAAATGAAAGTGGATATCGAACAAGCAATCACACCCCCAGCCATGTCAGGCTATGGATCACTCACCATTCGACCATTGTTACGCGCATTGTCAAAAATAAATCAGTCCAGTCCCGCTTTATCTCAAAAACACGAAGAAATTGACAGGCTGCTTGCCAATGCAAACACAAATCCGTTCAGTGATCCTAAAAATATCCTGATCCTATTGGACAAGCTAATATCTGAAAGTCAACGCAATCAAGCTATCCATAAAACACAAATGTATATTCGGATAAGAAATTGGCTATCCGATCGCATTCAAAACTCTATTTTCAAACAAAATAACATTCAAAGTACAATTCTCTCCATCATCATGAAAATTTGTTCAATGCCTGAAAATAGTTGGCCCGGGTATTTCCACACCTTGTTAAGAGGCAATAACTTGGCACAAGATTATTTAAAAAATTGGATGAAATGGCATCGCCCAATGCAAGTTTTTGAAAAGCTTTGTTATAATTATACGAACGATTTTGAGATTGATTTTCTCCGTTTAAAATCGATCATTCCACTACCACCCCTCAAATCTGTATCACAGATGAACTTCTTTGTTGATCAAACATCCCGTATAAACAGAAGTGAATACTCCCCAATATCAGTAGCAGATGAATCGTTGATCGAGAATACTCAACAGATCTTGCGGAGCAGGGATTTCTAATTTGACCGAGTTTGTCCTATCTTGATTTTACTAGGGTGTGTTTTTAATTCACCTACCGCTTCCGTGCCGAGGCTCATTTTGTATTATCAAGTTTGTTTGATACAATTCACGTCAAACTTCTGATCAACAAAAACTAATGACCCAATTAACCCCGGTGATGCAGCAATATTTACGAATCAAATCAGACTATTCTGACATGCTGCTGTTTTATCGAATGGGTGATTTTTATGAACTATTTTTTGATGACGCGAAGCAAGCCGCTATCTTGCTTGATTTAACCTTGACTCATCGCGGTCAGGCGAATGGAAGCCCCATTCCAATGGCCGGCGTGCCTTACCATGCTGTTGACAATTATTTGGCTCGATTAATTAAAAAAGGGCAGTCTATTGCTATATGCGAACAAATAGGTGACCCTGCAACCAGTAAAGGGCCGGTTGAGCGCCAAGTGACTCGAATTATCACTCCAGGGACTGTCACAGATGAGGCGTTACTTGAAGCAGGGCAAGATGTTGTTTTATTATCCATATACTCACACAAACAACAATATGGCCTAGCCTGGGTTGATTTAAGTGCTGGGCGTTTCCATCTGCTGCAACTACTCGATCACGCTCAATTATTGGCTGAAATTACCCGCTTGCAACCAGCTGAAATTCTAATACAAGGGGATCAATCAGATAGTTCTTCAAACTCCAAAGGTGCGGTTAACATACCAAAGCTTGAAATCAATGGGATTTTATTAAACAGCGTTTCAGCTGTCATTAAATGCCGTCCATCCTGGGATTTTGACGAACAACGTGCTCGTGCCCTATTGCGCCAACAGTTTAACGTGCACGATTTAAATGCGTTTGGAGAAACAAGCCATCCATTGGCACTGCCTGCGGCCGGCGCCTTATTAAACTACTTACAAGTGACGCAACGTCAAGCCTTACCGCACCTGACTCACATCACCCTCGAACAAACAGATGACTATCTCCATTTAGATGCTTCAACACAGCGGCACTTAGAACTATTTTTTCATCATCAAGGTGAGCGACAAAATACCTTATTGGCTGCTATCGATCACACCGCATCCGCCATGGGAAGTCGCTTGTTAAAACGGTGGCTAGCCAAACCTTTGCGCAATCAAGATGTTTTAATCGCACGCCAACAAGCGATTATCAACCTCATGACCAACAAAAATGATAACACGGTATATGAGTTACTCAGACAGGTGTGCGATGTTGAACGGATCATTGCTCGTGTTGCCCTAAAATCTGCACGACCTCGAGATTTGGTTCAATTACGTGAAACCTTGGCATTATTGCCAGCTTTACAACAATCATTTCCAAATAATCAGGCCGAGTTACTGCAACTGATTGCCAATGAACTGTCCCCATTACCCGATTTGCTTGATATTTTATCAGCAGCCATTGTCGACAACCCCCCCATGCTGATTCGTGATGGTGGTGTGATTGCCCCGGGATTTGATGAAACGCTCGATGAATTACGCAATTTAAGTGAACATGCATCGGATAAATTAGTTGAACTCGAGCAAGCTGAAAAGCAACGATCGGGTTTGGCCTCGCTTAAGTTTGGCTTTAACCGTGTGCATGGTTATTACATCGAATTATCTCGTACCCAAGCTGAAAAAGCCCCGCTCCATTTTCAACGTAAACAAACATTAAAAAACGTCGAACGCTATATTACCCCTGAACTAAAGACATTTGAGGAACAAGTCTTATCGGCTGAGAGCAAAGCACTGATTCGTGAAAAGTGGCTCTATGATTTTCTCTTGACCGAGGTCGAACAATATTTAACTAAACTAACCACCCTCGCCCAAGGAATTGCCCAGTTAGATGTATTGAATAATCTAGCATCTCGGGCACAAAGCTTAAGTTGGTCCTGTCCTACTTTAAAACAAGACGCAGGAATAGAGATTCAACGGGGCAGACATCCTGTCGTTGAACAACGATTACAGGCGCAATTTATTGCAAATGACTTATCGATTCAACCCACTCAAAATATGCTATTAATCACCGGTCCCAACATGGGTGGAAAATCGACCTATATGCGCCAAAATGCGCTGATTGTTTTATTGGCTCACATCGGTAGTTTTGTACCGGCTCAATCTGCCACCATCGGACCCATTGATAAAATTTTTACTCGGATTGGTGCAAGTGATGATCTAGCCTCTGGAAGATCCACTTTCATGGTTGAAATGACAGAAATGGCGCATATTTTACGACAAGCCACCACCCATAGTTTGGTTCTGATCGATGAAATAGGCCGCGGGACCAGTACGTATGATGGCATGGCACTGGCTTCTGCTTGCTGTGTTTATCTGGCCGATACAATTCAAGCCATGACTTTGTTTTCAACCCATTATTTTGAACTCACCACCCTACCAGAACAGAGTCAGCGGATTCGCAATGTTCATTTATCAGCAACGTTCAATGACAGCAACCTGATATTTTTATATCAAGTAGAATCAGGTCCAGCCGATCGCAGCTACGGCTTAGAGGTAGCAGCACTGGCCGGTATCCCACGAGATGTATTAAAATTGGCAAATAAACATTTAGTTGAGCATACCAAATGAATTATTCTATCCCTTTGCGCATGAAACGCTTAAGACGAACCGAAACCATTCGTAACATGTTAAGAGAAACACGATTACATCCACAACAATTGATAGCACCGCTATTCATTCATCAGACACTGTTAGAAAAACGTCAAATTAAATCTATGCCAGGATTATTCCAGTTAACCTTGAATGATTTGCCTCAAGAAATTGAAACATTAACCAGTTTAGATATTCCTGCGGTATTACTCTTTGGTATCCCGGCAGCAAAAGATGCTGGCGGACGTGCTTCATTGTCAGCAGATGGGATTATTCAACAAGCGATTCAAAAGATTCGAAAAATTAATCCTGAGGTAACCATCATTGCAGATGTCTGTTTATGTGAATATACTGATCATGGCCATTGTGGGATATTGACGGGAACCAGGATTGATAATGACGCGACGTTGACGGTCTTAGCCGAACAAGCCGTGAGTTATGCGAAAGCAGGGGCTGATTGGGTAGCACCAAGCAGCATGACAGATGGCATGGTCGCGGCAATACGTCGAGCATTGGATGATGCCGGATATTCAGAAACGGCTATTTTAAGTTACGCGGTCAAATATAGCTCAAGCTTTTATGGACCTTTTCGAGAAGCCGCCCAAGGCGCACCTAAATTTGGAGATAGAAAAACTTACCAAATGGATCCAGCCAATGGTCAAGAAGCATTACGAGAGGCCCAGTTAGATTTAAATGAAGGAGCAGATCTCCTCATGGTCAAACCTGCCATGAACTATCTGGATGTCATTTATCGATTAAAACAAAATTTTCCAGACGTTCCACTCTGTGCATATCAAGTGAGTGGCGAATATGCGATGATTAAATCCGCTGCTGCAGAAGGATACCTCGACGAAAAGCTCGCCGTTTTCGAGAGTTTAACCGCCATCAAACGCGCCGGGGCTGATCTCATCATTACCTACTTTGCCAAAGATATTGCGAGATGGTTAAGACTCTAAACATTTTAGGTAATAACTTGTTTATAAAGGTGTTGATAGGCACAAGCCATTTTATCTCGGGTAAACAACTGGCGATACCGCTCAGCCGCCATGACTCCCATGGCCTGACTTTTCTCTGGATTATCCCAGATAAAATCCATTGCATGACGCAGTGCCACCGGATCGCCAGGGGGAACCACCAAACCGGTTTGATTTGAGATATTGATATAACTGGTTCCCGTGCCAATTTCTGTCGATATCAATGGCTTCCCAAACATAGCTCCCTCTAGCAAGGAAACGCCGAAGGCTTCTGAGCGCAAATGAGAGGGAAATACCAATGATAAACACAATTGCAACAACGCAATCTTATCCTCATCGGGTAATTTTCCTAAAAAATGAACATTGGTCAAGCGCAATGCCTTGGCCTGTTGCCGCAACTGATCTTCAATGGGGCCTGCTCCAACAATAATGACTGGAAACGTAGCATTTTGAACAGCCGCCAACAAAATATCCAATCCTTTATAATAACGCATTACCCCTACAAATAAAAAAAAGCGACGACCAAAACGGTTTTGCCAATAAGCCAAGCGTTCAGGTGGTGGCAATGAATAATTGGCTTGATCAATTCCGATGGGAATCACCTCTGTTTTATCTTGATATCTTTGCAAAACGGGGCTCGTTGCCAAATAATTTGGTGACGTGGCCACCAACCTATCGACTTGCCCCAAAAAAAGATGCATGAGCGGGCTATAAATATAGAGTAATTTTTTTTGGCGAACAATATCCGAATGATACGTCACAATCGATGGTTTTTTAATTCGCCTCGCCAGATGCAGTAGGTCAGAAAAAGGCCAAGGAAAATGGTAATGAATCAGATCATAACCTGCAACAATTTTATAAAAATCAAACAGTAACGATAACGAAAATGCATTGGATGCGATTGAAAATTGCTCTTTGTAACGAATATTTTTAATCCCGGCAAAAGAAATATCAATGCCCGCCGATTGTTTAGAAAGTGACAAAACATGTTGCTCATTACCAGATGCATGCGGCGCGCTTACCAGGTTCGCTATGACTTGCTCAACACCACCCATGGTATCATTAATAAATGTTTTATAAACATGAAGTATTTTCATTCGCGTATGATACGTACTCTTTTATATTTTTTCCAGCACATCTTGCACGTGTTTGACCGCGCAGACGTCAATACCAATTGGGTTCTTTGGGGCATTGGCATAAGGAACAATGGCATATTTAAACCCATGTTTAATCGCCTCTTTTAGACGCTCTTGGCCGCTTTGCACCGGCCTAATTTCACCTGCAAGGCCAACTTCACCAAATATAACCGTCTCATGATTGAATACGCGATTACGTAAACTAGAAACGACTGCCGCTATCAACGCTAAATCACTCGCTGTTTCAGTGACTTTAACGCCCCCGACCACATTAATAAACACATCTTGATCAAAGGTAGCAATGCCGCCATGGCGGTGAAGCACAGCCAATAATATGGCTAAACGTTGGGGCTCTAATCCTGCCATCACGCGTCGTGCTTGCTGTCCATGCGCCTCATCAACCAATGCCTGGACCTCAACCAACATAGGCCGTGATCCTTCCCACGAGACCATCACCGCGCTACCCGGTGTTGGATCTGGCTGCTTTGATAAGAAGATGGCTGAAGGATTGGCGACTTCTTTTAAACCGCGATCGGTCATTGCAAACACACCCAGCTCATTGACCGCGCCAAACCGATTTTTAATCGCACGAATCACCCGAAAACGGCTGTCATTTTGCCCCTCAAAATATAAAACACAATCAACCATATGCTCTAACACCCGGGGGCCAGCCAAAGCACCTTCTTTCGTGACGTGTCCCACCAAAAAAACCGCTGTCTGAGTCATTTTTGCATAACGTACTAATTGGGCCGCAGACTCCCGAACTTGACTCACGCCCCCTGGTGCTGAAGAAATACTCTCGGTAAACATTGTCTGAATTGAGTCGATCACCAAAACTCGCGGTTTATCTTGCTTGGCGTGAGAAATAATGCTTTCGACCTGCGTTTCAGCAAGTAATCTTAAATTTTGTAATGGCAATTGTAACCGCTTTGCACGCATGGCAACTTGTTGCAAGGACTCTTCTCCAGTCACATACAAAACCCGTTCTTGCAATGACAGATTGGTCAAGGTTTGTAATAGCAAAGTCGATTTACCTATGCCTGGGTCCCCTCCAATTAAAACGACGGAACCATCAACCAGCCCACCACCCAAAACGCGATTTAATTCAGACAAACCACAATCCATCCGAATTTCATGGTCAATCACCACATCTTGGACATGAGTAACGATGGATCGTTGATTGGTATAGCTACTAAATCGAATGTGACCACCCGCGGGAGCCCCCCCCTCTTCAATCAATGCATTCCATGCCCCACAATGAGTACATTGACCCGACCATTGTGAAAAACCAGCGGCACATTGATTACATACAAACCGAGTTTTGACTTTCATTCAGTATCCTGTCTTCTCTTTCGCAACACGCAATCCTTCTGTATAATCTTGCAACTAATCCATCATCACCGAGGTAATGTCCTCATGACCAAACCAATCCAATTTGAAAAATCAATTGCGGAATTGGAAAAGATTGTTCTGCAACTTGAAAAAGGCGAATTATCACTCGAAGAATCATTAAAACAATATGAAAAAGGCATCGTATTAGCTGGTTCCTGCCAAGTAGCACTCCAGCAAGCTGAGCAAAAAATCGCTCTACTTACCACCACTCAACCCACATCCAATGGCACGGTTGATGAATAATCAAGTTATTATCCACTATATTGAGCGCCATGAACAAGTCCTTCATCAGTTAATCAATTTAATTGATATCCCTGCCAGCCGCATCAAAGATGCGATCTTGTATTCGCTATTTCCCGGCGGCAAACGCATTCGACCGATTTTGGTCTATTTATGTGGTGAGTTATTTGACACCCCACTCAATACATTGGATGTTATTGCCGCTGCAGTGGAATTGATACACTCTTTTTCTCTTATTCATGATGATTTACCGGCGATGGATAATGATGACTTTCGACGTGGTAGACTCAGCTGTCATCGCGCATTTGATGAAGCAACCGCAGTGTTAGTGGGTGACGGGATGCAGGCGTTTGCGGTTGAAGTCCTGCTGCGCGAATTACCCAAACACCTGCCAGCCGAAACTATTCTTACGATCACATATGAGTTAATTTTAGCATGTGGCCCTTCTGGCATGGTCAGCGGACAAAGCTTGGATATGACCGAGTTAACCAATCCCGGTATTCACGAATCTATGTTAGCGGAAATTCACATACTTAAAACCGGAAAACTCATTAGCGCGTGTATTAAAATGGTATTAGCAGCAAGCAAGCCTTCAAGCACTGATAAACAAGTCTTAGAGGAGTTTGCCGCGTCTTTAGGATTATTATTTCAAATGCAAGACGATTACCTTGATCGGTATGGCCGCCCTCAGTCATTGGGCAAAGGTCGCTCGTCAGATCTTGCAAATTCTAAGCAAACATTTGCCAATTTATATGATGAACCAAGTTTAAAAGCATTGATTCAACATCATTTGGAAAAAGCACATCATGCTTTATCTCGCTTTCAAGAAAAAGCCAATAATTTTCACGATTTATTATATGCTCTTGAAAACAGAATGTCAGATGTGGAAATGTAAGCGCTCTCATCGCTATCTTGATGTTCATAGATGGATTTTTCGTGTAGCAAATTTAAAATAAATACCCCCAGGTAGACGTGGGGGATGCATTATAAAATCGCACTAAAGCATCATTGGCATTTCTTGTATTGAGCTAGCTTCATTAGTTGAATCCCTGATAATTTCATCTATCTGTTGACGATTTGTGCGATATTGATCTACCTGTTGGGGATTTATCCGATCACGAATCATTTTATAGGCTGGCTCTATCAGTTCAGGAATTTATCCAAGCCATGTTCCCCAAAATATCCATAAGCACCAACATCTGGGTTTATGTATTTTAAGTTAGCAATTGTGATGAATAAATACATGAAATTATACACAACCCAGGTGGTTAAGAAATTTCACCAAATTGCTTAAAAACTCGGTCAATATCGACTAAGCATTCCAATAGTATTTTCATTTTAGCCAACGGCCAGCTATTCGGACCATCGCTGAGTGCTTCATCAGGATTCGGGTGAGTCTCCATGAAAATTCCGGAAATACCGGCAGCAACTGCGGCCCTTGCTAGCACAGGAATTAAATCGCGTTGACCGCCAGAAGCTCCATCCAAACCACCTGGTAACTGTAACGAGTGAGTCGCATCATAAATCACTGGGCAGGCCGTTTCGCGCATGATTTTTAAAGAGCGCATATCAGAAACCAAATTATAATAACCAAAGCTGACCCCTCGCTCGCAAACAAGTATATCTTGGTTGCCAGTGGATTTTGCTTTTTCTACAACATGTTTCATATCCATTGGCGCTAAAAATTGGCCTTTTTTAATATTGACCGGTTTATTTAAAGACGCCACCCGCTGAATAAAATTTGTTTGTCTGCATAAAAACGCAGGGGTTTGCAGCACATCCACGACACTGGCAACTTCTAATAATGGCGTATCCTCGTGAACATCGGTTAAGACAGGAACACCGACCTGCTTTTTTACTTTTTCTAAAATCATCAATCCTTTTTCAAATCCAGGCCCTCGATAACTATGAACCGACGATCGATTCGCTTTATCGAAAGAGGACTTGTAAATAAACGGCAAAGACAGTTGCTGACACATTTCTTTCAAATAACCCGCTGTTTCAATTGCAAGCACCTCACTTTCTATCACACATGTACCAGCAATTAGAAACAAAGGCTGGTCAATTCCGACTTCAAAACCGCATAATTTCATGTTGATGATCCCTTCAGGTGAAATGCTCGCGCAGCGTTCACAAATGATAGAAATAGTGGATGGCAATCTCGAGGAGTCGACGTAAACTCTGGGTGAAATTGGCAGGCTAAAAACCAAGGGTGATTTGGTAACTCAATGATTTCAACCAAAGCATCGTCTGGAGAACGACCAGAAATAACCAAACCATGTTTTACCAACAGATCTACAAACTTATGATTCACTTCATAACGATGCCGGTGGCGTTCTATAATTTCTGGTGTGCCATAGGCAAGTCTTGCCAATGTGTTTGGTTCTAATTTACATCGTTGCGCACCCAGCCGCATGGTGCCACCCAAATCACTTTCTGCATTGCGTTTGTTCACCTGACCATCTGTCGATAACCATTCGCTAATCAATGCTATCACAGGATACTGGGTGTCTTTGCTAAACTCTGTTGAATTCGCCTCATCCAAGCCCGCCACGTGTCTTGCAAATTCAATTACAGCCGCCTGCATACCCAAACAAATTCCTAAGAAGGGTACTTGTTGTTCTCGGGCAAATTGAATGGCTTTTATTTTACCGGCTACACCGCGCTCACCAAAACCGCCGGGTATTAGAATAGCATCCACATCTAACAAGCTTCCTGAACCTTGGTTTTCAATTAAATCCGCATCAATATACACAATCTCAACTTGGGTTTGCGAATGAATTCCTGCGTGAACCAACGCTTCATTGATTGATTTATATGCGTCATTTAGTTCGATATATTTACCAACAAGGGCAACTTTAATCGACATTGTTTTAACAGCTTGAGCTTCGACAACATGTTGCCATTCAGCTAAATTAGCCGGAGGTGGATTCATACTTAGTTTTTTAACGACAATTTCATCCAAATGCTGCTCATGTAAAATCATCGGGATCTGGTAAATGCTTTTCGCATCCTGTAGTGAAATAACCCCTTCTGTCTCCACATTGGTAAATAAAGCGATTTTAGCTCGATCATGCATGGATAAAGGTTGTTCTGAACGACAAATTAAAACATCAGGTTGAATACCAATCGAACGCAACTCTTTTACGGAATGCTGAGTCGGTTTTGTTTTTGTTTCGCCAGATGTTGCAATATAAGGAACCAAAGTCAAATGGATAAACAAGGTGTGCTGCGCACCCAGCTCTATTCGCATTTGTCGAATGGCCTCAAGAAACGGAAGAGACTCTATGTCACCGACTGTGCCGCCAATTTCAACCAAGGCAATTTCATATCCATCTGCTCCCAATCGAATACAACGTTTAATTTCGTTGGTGATATGAGGAATGACTTGTACAGTCACCCCCAAATAATCACCTCGACGCTCCTTCTTGATGACATTTTCATAAATTTTGCCAGAGGTAAAATTATTTCGTTTAGTCATGGTGGATCGAACAAAGCGCTCATAGTGACCCAAATCAAGATCTGTTTCAGCACCATCCTCGGTAACAAAAACTTCACCATGTTGAAAGGGACTCATGGTACCAGGATCGACATTGATATAAGGATCAAGCTTGATTAAAGTAACTCGCAATCCCCGAGCTTCTAAAATAGCGGCCAAAGAAGCTGCTGCGATACCTTTCCCCAAGGAAGAAACAACCCCCCCTGTCACGAAAATATAATTGATCTTTGTCATAGAACAGGTCGCCTATATTAATTGCAACACGCGATACATAGCCATGGCTGAATCAGCTGCGTCAATACCTTTATGCCCATGTTTACCACCCAAGCGCTCCCAAGCTTGAGACTCATTTTCAACGGTCAGTACGCCAAAAATTACTGGCATATCATAAAGTAATGCGACACGTTGACAACCATAACTAACCTGTTGACACACATAATCATAGTGTGTCGTCTCACCTCGTATCACCACACCGAGAGTGATAACAGCCCCATATTGCTTTGTTTGGGCTAGTTTACTTGCGGCGATCGGTATTTCAATTGCACCCGGTACTTCAACAACCAAAATATCCTCTTCCAACATGCCACAAGCCATTAAACGTTTAATTGCGCCATCTTGAAGCACTTGGGTAAGATCGCGATTAAATAAACTCACAACAATAGCAATGGGGAAAGAACCTTCATTTTCACCAAGATTGGCCTTGATATATTTCATTCCCTCCCCCCAACTGACAAAAAATGCCCCAGTTTTTCTTGTTTAGTTCGCATATACGTCAGGCTCTCTTTTGTGGCTGGAACCACAAGAGGAATTCGTTCACATATTTTAATTCCGTAATGTTCCATTGCGGCCATTTTATGAGGGTTATTGGTCAACAAACGCATACTATCGATGCCTAAATGCTTCAGTATTTGAAAAGCAATGGCATAATTGCGGTTATCAATGGGTAACCCTAGGTGCTCATTTGCCTCGACTGTGTCATATCCTTTGTCTTGTAAACAGTAAGCTTTCAGTTTATTTGTCAAACCAATACCACGCCCTTCCTGGCGCAAGTAAATCAACGCCCCACCCTCTGCACTAATATACGCTAATGATTGTTCTAGTTGGGCGCCGCAATCGCATCGACAACATCGAAACACATCTCCAGTGATACATTCAGAATGAATTCTAACCAATGGTACTTGATTGGCTTCAGTAGGTGGTTTGATCAGGGCAAAATGCTCGGCGGTATCAAGATGGTTGGTAAAGAGCATCATGGTAAAATCACCGTGACGTTCTAGAGGAAGTGGCGTGGTTGCAACCACATCAACTAAGCGTTCATGCCGAATGCGATATTCAATTAAATCTTGAATAGTTGTAATGACTAAATCATGCTGTTGCGCGAATAGGAGCAGTTGATCACGTCGACTCATGGTCCCATCTTCATTCATGATTTCACAAATAACAGCGGCTGGTTTCAACCCGGCCAAATGCATTAAATCGACACTCCCTTCTGTCTGCCCAGCACGTTTTAATACGCCTTGATCAAGGGCTCGAAGCGGGAACACATGTCCAGGCGAGATCAAATCCCCAGGACCACTCATATCATCAATTGCGACTTGAATCGTTTTCGCTCGATCTTGAGCTGATATACCGGTAGATACCCCAGTCGCGGCTTCAATTGAAACGGTAAAAGCTGTTTTGTAAGGGGAGCGATTCGATGAGGTCATCAATGGCAATGCTAATTTATCAATCAACTGTTCAGCCATCGGTAAACAAATTAAACCGCGACCAAATCGTGACATAAAATTGATACTTTCAGCCGTCGTATATTCAGCTGCAATAACGAGATCACCTTCATTTTCCCGCCCTTCATCATCCACCAATATCACCATACGACCCGCCTTGATGGCAGCGACTGCTTCCTCAATGGAGTTAAAAGGATTTGTCATAACTTAAACCTTTGTTGAGATGGATCGTGGTGATCACGATCCTATGTTAAATTTATTGTAACTACTTACCCCGAACAGTAGAATCTACCAATCCAACTTCAAAATCATATTATCGTCCATTGCCTGCCAGGAAACCTTATGTGGTTTGGTCAATACATCTTGCTCCAAATAGGCAGGTGTCGCTTCAGGACCCAATGCGCTGGGTACAAGATATAGATACGTTCGATTAACCAATCGTGCCTTGTGCAACGCACTAAATAACGTACCGCCGGCCTCGACAAATACGTCATGATACCCCAACTTCCCTAAATGACAAATAATCGATTCTAAATCTAAGCCTTGCTCGGTGGCTGCAACACCATGATACTGAATCCGGTCTGATTGAACAGCGGGTATCAATCGATCATCATGATAAACATGGCACTGTTTCGCTTTTTTAAAGACATGAGCAGCTGAATCTAGGGTCAGGGCTCTATCAATGATTGCCACAGGCTTTGGTTGCTCATCTGCTACCAAACGCACGTTAAATAAAGGGTCATCCAAGTGAACAGTTCGAGCAGTTGTTAAAATAACATCCGCATACAAGCGCTGATAATGAGTAAACTCTGAGCAACCTGCATTGGATAGTAAAATTCGTTCACCCCCTGCACCCGCTATTTTCCCATCCAGCGTTTGTGCTATCTTCACTGTAACCCACGGCATTTTTTCTATAGTCCAGTGGCGATAACTTCGATAAAACTCATCGATTTCAGGCAGTGGCCAGTGTACCACATCTATCCCTTGATTTCTTAATAAATCCGGGGTTTTATTAAAAGAAACAATCGGGTTAGGATCCTGGTACGCATAAACCACTCGTTGAATCCCATGTTGAATAATTGATTCAACGCAAGGCGGGGTTCGGCCCCAATGATTACACGGTTCTAAAGTTACGTATAATGTCACATCTGGACTTTTTTCAGGGAATTGATTTAATAATAACTGCTCAGCATGGGGTGTACCCGCGCCATGATGCCAAGCTTGTGCTATAATAGCATTATTTTGAACCGCTACTGCGCCAACACTGGGATTAGGCGCACAACGACCCCGTCCAAGCATCGCTTGGTTTAAAGCAGCAAGCAAAAATTGTATATGCATAGCACAACCGCAAATTGTAAGCGTGCGAAGTGTAACAAATAATTCATTTTTTGAATAGGGGGTAACGGTGCGCGAGCAGATTAGAGGAAAACGCATGATGTTAAGCTTCGTGAAACATATCGCTTGCTTCAGTCCACCCACCACGATGATTTTTTTTAGTTTCAAGACCAGCTTGTTACGCTTTTTTGCCCGCGGTCGCTATTTTTTATTGGGTGGTTTACTGTTTCTGCCTAGTTTGACTCAGAGCTATTCCGCATACTCAAATGATGAACTAGATCAACTAGAGCGCGAATTTGTCCAACAAATAAATCAATCGGATTCGGTTATACGAAACCCATTGGCCGTTGAATATATTACCCATTTAGCAAAACAATTAGCAGAACACGGCGACATTGCCCAACCAGTTTTTTTTATAGTCAACTCTAAGGAAATCAACGCTTTTGCTGGCCCAGGTGGTTACATTGGCGTAAATTCGCAGCTCATTCTTGCAACAGAAAATGAAAGCGAACTCGCCGCAGTCATGGCCCATGAAATGGCCCACGTCCGTCAACATCATTTGTATCGGATGTTAGAGCATCAAAAACAAATGCGCATACCCATGTTAGCAAGCTTACTCGCGTCCATGGCGTTGGGCATGATTAATCCAACCCTCGCCAGTGGCGCGCTGATGGGATCATTGACTGGTTTTGCTCAAGACAATATTAACTATGTGCGTTCTAATGAGAAAGAGGCGGATAGCATTGGAATTGATATGCTGATTAAATCCGGTTTAGATCCACGGGGTATGGCTGGTTTTTTTAAAAAAATGCAACTCAACTCTCGGTATTATTACACGGACAATGTCCCTGCGATTTTACGAACCCACCCGTTAGATGAAGAGCGAATTGCTGAAGCGGAAAATCGCAGCGTTCATTTGGCTCATAAATCCTATATTGATAACTTAGATTATCGGTTATTCAAAGAATTAATCCGCATAGAAGTCGCGAAAGACGATAAACAATTATTGGACTTTTATGCCCATCAATGTACAAAAAGCACCCCAAGCACGGCTTGTCAATATGGTTATGTGTTGACCCAATTACAACTAAATCAAAATCAACAAGCCATCAGCCACTTAAACCCATTAATAGAACAAAACCCGAATAATATTTTTTATGCAATTGCCATGGCCAATGCAGATGAAGCAAGTCGACGTTCAAACAATGCGGTGACCCGACTCAGCGAGTTGCAACATAACTTCCCCGATAATTATGCCGTACTGATGGAATATGGCGATGCACTGCTTGACGCCAATCAACCTGGCCAAGCAGCTAATCTGTTATTGAAAGGGCGACGGACCTTTAAACACGATCTCCCCCTATGTAACGCTTTAGCCAAAGCGCAAGCAGCCAACCACGATAATGGTTATGCCTACTTTACGTTGGCAGAGTGTCATTTATTACAAGGGGAATTGCGAGAAGCCTTACGCAAACTCAAAACAGCTCAAACTTACCAAAAAAACGATCACATATTAAAAGCCAAAATTAGCGCAAAAATGGACGAGATCAAATCAAATTTGGCAAATTAAGCCGACTTCTTGAGGGTCTGTTTACATTTCAGATTTCGACGAAGAAACATCGTAGCACCTCCAGCCACCACCCAGGGCCTGAAATAAAGCTACCGTATCGTTAAAACGATTGGCTTGATTTTGAAGAACCGTTGCCAATGCTAACTGATAAGTTTTCTCTGCATTCAAAACATCCAAATAACTCGCCCGCCCTAATTTAAGATTTTGCTTCACAATTATCCAACTTTTTTTCGATGCTTGCTCCTGGGCAACCGCTAATTTTAACGTCTTTGCATCATATTGAATGGCTTTAAGCGCATCAGCAACATTCTGAAACGCATTGAGAACAACGCGCTTGTATTGCATCACCGCCAAGCGATAAGCTGCTTGAGCCGCACGCTGTTGATGAAGTAAAGAACCCGCATCAAAAATAGTCCCGGCTAAATTACCAGCTATACCCCAAAAAAATGTTGAACCTGATGGTAAAATAGGCAAAGTAGCGGGAATACTGTTGATATTAAAGTCAACAGGGATAAAGCCCCCATTACCTGATAACACGATATTCGGGAATCGATTCGCAATGGCCACCCCAATTTGAGCACTTGCAACATGCATTTGTGCTTCAGCGGCTCGCACATCTGGGCGTTGTGCAACCAGTTGAGCGGGTAATTTGACTGGCAAGACCGCTGGCAAGGTAAAGTCGGTCAAAACAAATTTCTGCGGTCTCGACTCACTTGGAAATGAACCACGAAGACTCGCAATGAGATCATGTTGCTGAGCCAATAACATTTGTAATGGGGGAAGTTGGGCTTCTATTTGGGCAAGATAAGCAGCCTGGGCCAAGACACTGCTTTCGCTGATGGCCCCAAAGCTTTTCTGTTGCTGCATGGTGTGCAAAAAAGTTTTTGCGAGATGAATCATGCGCCGAGTAATTTGAATCTGTGCTCTTAAAAACGCTTCTTGAATCGCTGCCAAAACCACATTAGATGTCAACGTTAAATAAACAGCCTCTCTTTGGAAAAAAGCGATTTCTTCTTGGGCTCGAGCGGACTCTATTGTTCGTCTGGTGAATCCCAAGACATCAGGCATATAAGAAATACTCAAGCTTGTTGTGTTTAATGTATACAAAAACGCATTGGACATGACATTACTTGCTAAAGTACCTGCGGTAAGCTGTCGAGATGGATTGTAATTACCCGTTACCAAAGGCAGCAGTGCTGTCTTTTGGACGAGCATATTCTCATGCGCTATCTTTAAGCTCGCACTGGCTGCTTCAATATCTGGATTACCTTGAATTGAATCTTTAATCAATTGATTCAAGGCGGGTGATTTAAATACGGTCCACCATTTTAGTGAGATCTCTTGACCTATTTTCAAATATTGTGTGTTTCCAGCCAATGTCTTCGCTGACACGGTGGCACGAGGCATTGGCTTTTCAGTGTAGCGTGTAACAGGCGGCGGTGCTGGATGATGAAAGTTAGGCCCCAGAGCACATGATGCCAGTAACGAAACCATGAGCACTAACCGAGTTTTATTCATGACTTTCGTCTCCAATGGAATAACCGGTCATCTTTCTCGCACAGTCGCTCAATTGAAAAATAATAAGTCGGTAATATGAACAAAGTAAGTAACGTGGCAAAAAACAATCCCCCAACAATGATCGTGGCCAATCCTCGCTGCACATCCGTGCCCACCCCGGTTGCCATTGCCGCAGGTAACATGCCAAAAGAAGCAACCGTTGCCGTCATTAAGACTGGTCTTAATCGCTCAGTTGCACCATTGATCACGGCCTCGCGCAAACCAGGACTAAACTCACGAACTCGTTGAATATTCGCCACCATGATGATACCGTTTTGTACAGCAACCCCAAACAAAGCGATAAAACCAACCGCGGTGGCCACATTGAAAGTTTGACCGGTGAGATGCATCGTGACTAAACCACCGAACGTAGCCATTGGTAGAATGCCCAGTACCAAAACCACGAGCCGTATTCGCTGGAATTGCATAAATAACAAAGCGGACATCATCACCAACATCAGCATTAAGATAAAGCCCAAACGTTTTTGTGCTCGTTTTTGACTCTCAAATTGTCCGGCCCACTCGAGTCGATACAAGGTCTTATCAAAATGAACCTCTTGCTCAATACGTTGTTGTGCCTCTTCCAAATAAGACGTTAAATCTCGGCCCTGAGTATCCAAACGGATGGTGATTTGACGTTTACTTCCTTCACGTGAAATATTACTCTCTCCGGTTTGATAACGAATATCGGCGATTTGTGAAAGATAGACGCGTGCGCCGGTGGAACTTGGCAAAAATAAATTACCTAATGCTTCAATGCTACTTTTACTTTGAATTGGAAAGCGAACGGTAACATTGTACATTCGATTATCCACGTAAACCAAAGTAGCTGGTAATCCACCCAACCCCGTTGCAATCAAATTTGTGAAATCTGCGATATTGATCCCATATCTCGCCATCTTGTCACGATCAGCGGTTGCCACCAGTTGTGGCACAGGTGGGAGTTGAAAGATCGAAGCCGTTGCCGTGCCACGCACTTTTTTCAAAACACCGACAATTTTCTTTCCTATACGACGACATTGAGTCAAATCTTCCCCATAAACCCGCAATGCAAGCGGACTATGTGAACCACCAATTAAATCATTGACGTTATCAATAATTGGCTGACTAATCCCTATGGTAAAACCGGGCATTTGTTGAAATTTATCGCGCAGTTTAGAGACAAACTGTGACTTTGTTTCTCCACCAGGCCATTGAGAATAAGGTTTTAAACCAACAGGTACTTCCATATGAGAAGGAGTCCAAGGGTCCGTCCCCTGATCACTTCGCCCTAATTGGGTTACCACATATGAAACCTCCGGATATGCTAGTAAGGTTGTCCGCAGTGTTGCTGCCATCTCATTTGCCTTTTCTAATGATAGCCCGGTCGGCATTTCCACTTGCAACCACAGAGATCCTTCATCCAGCTCAGGTAAGAATTCGCGCCCCGCTGTCATCCCGAGGATCACCACGAACAGGATGACAAAAATACCAGCCAGGTAAGCGATCGCAGGGCGTTGCAACAATCGTTCCAATAGGCTTTGATAGCGTACGGTGATCGCCAACAGTACTCGATTTTTGAATACGGTTCGTGGTTTTCGTAATGCGGTATACGCCAAACCAGGAATCAAGGTAATCGAACAAATCAGCGCACCAATTAATGCATAAGACACCGTAAATGCCATGGGCTTGAATAATCTCCCTTCAGCGCGTTCAAAAGCAAATAACGGCATATAAGCTGAGATAATAATTAATGTTGCGAAAAAAATAGGTTTGGCAACTTGGCGCGTTGCGGCCAACACCTCTTCGATTGACAGCATCGCTTGAGGATGCTCTTCTCGATGTCTAAGAATAGCCTCCATAACCACAATCGACCCGTCAACAATCACACCAAAATCAATGGCTCCTAACGAAAATAAATTAGCCGGCATCTCGGTGAGATGCATCATGATAAAAACGCTGATCAGAGCAATCGGGATGGCGATGGCAACCACCAACGCACTTCGTGGACTGCCTAAAAACAAAATCAACACAATAAAGACCAGTGCAATCCCATCAATCACGGTGTGGGTGACTTTATGAATTGTCAACTGGACTAAATCATCGCGATCGATATAAGGTACAATTTTGACACCCAACGGATTTAGATCTGCTTGGAGTTGGTTCACCGAGGCATGCAAACTTTCCAGAACTTTAGAAGGATTTTCATATTTACGCATTTGCACAATCCCTTCAATCGTATCAGGATTATGATTTTTTCCTAAAAAACCCTCTCGCTCTTGATGACCAAACTGCAATCGCCCAAGATCACGTACACGGATGGGCACCCCATTGACTTGCTTCACAACCACCGAACCTAAATCTTGTAGACTATGAATTTGCCCTATTCCGCGGACAATATAACTTTGCTCACCACGTGTGGCGCGACCGCCACCCGCATTGCTCGTGTTACTATTGATAGCATTGATAATATCGTTTAACGATACATTGTACTTTTGCATTTGCGCCGGATAAGCCTGTAATTGAAACTCCTTCACAAAACCACCAAAATTATTAATATCAACGATTCCAGGAACTCGCTTAAGGGTTGGAATCACAATCCAACGCTGTATTTCTGATAACTCCATCAATGTTTTGGTATTCGACTCCAAGGTATAACGATAAATTTCGCCACCGCTCCCGGTTAGTGGGTCAGTCGAGGGTTGAATACCCGCAGGTAATATGGCTTCGCTCATCCGATTTCTGACTTGTTCTCGGGTCATATAATCTTCTGCTTTACTATTAAACACCATAGTAATTAAAGACAGAGCAAATGTACTGCTTGAACGCATCACAAATAAATCGGGTAGACCAACTAACGCTCGTTCTAAAGGAACGGTAATTTGCTTTTCAATCTCTTCTGCGGCAAGGCCAGGTACCTGAGTCGTGACTTGAACCGTCACGTCGCTTAATTCTGGATAGGCTTCAATCTTCATGTGAGTGCAAGCAAAATAACCATGAACAGCAAACGCTATCGCGAAAACCCAAACAAGATGGCGTCGGTAGCAACAAATTTCTATTAACTTATTTATCATTAATAAAAACCCCGCCAGACACCACAATGCGCTCGCCCGGTTTTAAACCAGAGAGCACACGAACCTCTTGTCCATCTTCAAGACCCAACTGCACCGTTCGTCGTTCACAAACCCACGGGGTTTTCTCAACAAACACAGAGGTTGTTTCATTTTGCATGAGTATAGAAGAAATCGGGATCATCACTTTTTTGGGTTGTGGTACTTGGATTTGCACCGTGGCAAACATATTTGGCAGGAGCTCACGACCCAAGTTTAAAATATCAATTCGCGTTTTATTGGTACGCGTATCGGGATCCATCACTGCGTTTAAAAAACCTACTTTTCCATGCGAAACTTGCTCTGGATAAGCGGGCAAATATATATCAACCAATTGACCAGGTTTGATATAGCCAATCAAATTTTCTGGGATGTTGGCTGTCACCCAAACTTTTTTAATATTGATGACCGTCATTAAAATCGACGTGGGATCATTGATAAAGGTGCCAGTACCATAATTGATGTTAATCACTTGTCCACTAATAGGCGAGCGAATTTTTAAGATATTATCAGGACGCTGTGCAATCGCTCGCTCGCAAGACTGCGAGAGATTTTTCGCGGTTTCTCCAGCTGGACCAGATCGCACCTTCGTTGGATTAGGATGTTTGTCCTTGAGCAATTTCACTGAACATGTTTCCTCTGCAGATTGAGTATCCAATCCTCCGAGCAACTTCAATCTCTCTTTTATCCGTTTTTCCTCTGTTTTAGCTATCAGGTAATCATTTTCTGCCTGCTGAACATCTTGGAAAGAATTCCCACCCACACGAAAAACCGCTTGCGCGCGTGTTAAGATATTCGAGGTTAATTGAACCCTGCTGGTTGCTACTTGATAATCCGCATGCGCCTGTGCCAAATCATTCGAACCAATTTCGGCAATAATCTGGTTTTTTTGAACATATTCACCCCATTTAACCTTCATAGACAACAAACGCCCAGCCGCAGGTGGTAATATATTTGCAACGGCTGAAGGATCTGCCTCAATTGATCCGGGAAAAGAAACAAGGTGGGGTTTTGAAACGGATTTCACTGTCCGCAATTCCATGGCGGCGCGCAATGCTGACCCGGCTGGAATTTGAATGTTTTGACCTTGGCGAACAAATAACGGTAAAATCGGTGGATTAAGCGGCGCAAACCACGCTTGGTAGCACGCACGTAAAAAGAAATAGATACCGACGCATACCAAAAAAATACCCAGCCAGACAACTATTTTTTGTTGATTGTGAGGTAAATTATCATATTTACCACGAACACTTGCGGGTAATTTCATAAAAACGAATCCTTGTTTTCAGGTAAATACTTACTCCGTAGCGCCTTTCCTTTAAAGACCTAACCCCTACGTTTTACCCGTTTTAATAAGCGTTGTCTATGCTTAATTTGACGGTCGGTTAATTTATTTTTTTTACCTTTATATGGATTTTTACTCGTTTTCAATTCAAGTTTTAGCGGGGTGCCAACCAAATTTAAATGTTCTGTGAAGCCTTTATTCAAATAACGTTTATAACTGGCCGGCAATGAATCGAGCTGATTGCCATGGATAACTATCACTGGTGGATTGTGTCCGCCCGCGTGAGCATATCGCAATTTAATTCTACGTCCATTCACAAGCGGGGGAGTATGTTGGGTTGTCAAATCCTGCAAAATACGGGTTAACTTAGGCGTGGAGAGATCCAAATTCGCTGATTGGTACGCTTGATTGATATCTTTAAATAAGGCCCCGACACCACTTCCATGTAAAGCAGAAATAAATCGAAATTGAGCAAAATTGACAAACTGTAAACGACGCTCGAGGGTCTCGCGAATGCTTTCTTTAGACTCCGAATCCAACCCATCCCATTTATTAACTACCACAACCAAGGCCTTACCAGACTCGATAATATACGCAAGTAAATGCATGTCTTGTTCGGTTAAACCCTCCTTTGCATCGATAAGCATGAGACAAACATTTGATTCTTTGATCGATTGTAATGTTTTAATCACCGAAAATTTTTCAATTTTTTCATTGATACGAGAGCGCCGTCGAACACCGGCTGTGTCTATCAGCGTATATAACTGACCATCACGCTCAAAAGGAATAGAAATACTGTCTCGGGTAGTTCCGGGCAAGTCATAAACAACGACGCGCTCTTCACCGAGCATGCGGTTAATCAAAGTCGATTTACCAACATTGGGACGACCAGCAAAGGCTATCTTGATTCGTTTAGCATCTTCTGGATCCGACGTGATTTCGGTTTTCTCAGGAAATTGGTCGATCATGGCCTCTAACAATACATCAATGCCTCTGCCATGGGTCGCTGATACAGGATATACATTTGCAAAACCTAATTTTTGAAAATCAGCAGTTGCTGTGTCATCAGGTAAGCCATCAATTTTATTCACCACCAAAAATACGCGTTTTCCTAATTTTCTAAGGCGCTTGGCGATTTCGCCATCAACTGCAGTCAATTGGGATCGTGCATCGACGATGAAAAACACGACATCTGCTTCATCTAAAGCAAACTCAGACTGTTTAGACATCAAGGCATCGACCGCTTGATCATCAACCCCAATACCGCCGGTATCAACCACAATAAATGGGCAATGATTAAAAGACGCATCACCATATTGCCTGTCACGCGTCAATCCTGGGAAATCAGCAACCAATGCATTTTGAGTTCGTGTGATACGATTAAATAAAGTAGACTTTCCGACATTGGGTCGGCCAACCAAAGCAACGATGGGGATCATAAAAATTCTCGCAGTTAACGCGCAACGATAATAACACACCGCCGCGCAGCTCGCATTAGGATTCGCAGCTGTTGAAGTTGAATGATGTCATCAGAATAATAAACTGCGCGCTCGAAATGGTTGAAAATTTACCAGCAATAGGTGTGTGCAGGCACCTCATAACCATGAGCGTTTCTATAAGCGGGTACCCATTCACACCGGTGAGTAGAAGCTACACCAGGTGCAACAACCATACCATACCCCGCTCCATAACCCCAATGAGGGCCATACCAACCATGATAGTATCCATGATTATCGTAGCCATGACCATAACCCGCATACCAGGCATTAGCCTCTGCGCTCAATAAACCACTCAAAATAAAAACGAGCATCAAAAATAAACGATGGAACCCTTTGCATTTGTTCATCATACACCCCCATAATTTAAATATAGACCAATATCTTGGTTTTTACGTAACCATTCAACGGACCAGAGAGAATCCAAATTGAGGGTGAAAATCCCATATATAAAAATGATCAACCATGCGTTGGGCCGAAGCAACCTCCCATATTTCATCTTTCTAAGTGGACTTTTCGCTCAATATGATGTACTACAAATCATCTAATTTTGACATAACTCATTAAAATGACCATAAAATGACCATAAAATGACCAAGCAATATTTTGAAAACAAACTAATTCGTTTTTTTATGTGGCCAGAGCTAACGCTGCACGGCGGCACATTGCATACCAAAGAACAAACTGATGCTGTTTGGGTATTCGAGAAGGTACCTAAAAGTGAAAACAACGATTAACTGAGCAAGTCAACTCAATGCGTCATAGTATAATTCAAGATCCATTATGGCAAAAAATACTGATTTTATTAACAAATTTTGTCAACTATTTGAATCTTGTTTAGATAATTTCATCCAACTGGAGCTTGCCATAATAAAGCAAGTGGAAAAGTCTGCTGATAAACTCAATCCTGAGAATACCGAAAGCAGCCTATGTCTTAATCGACGGATCCCTGATAATGCTACGCAAGGTTAAACTGATTTTATCTCGTGCCATCTTATACTGTTCGGCGGCTTTGTATGCTAAAAGCGATTAATTCCCCATTGGTTAGAGGTACAAAAATTTTGTCACCGTCAACAGCAGGAGATATATCGACCCCTGCTTTTAGTAGCTCGCGGCCAATTATCTCACCATTTTGAACCGCCAGCACATGTAAATAACCAGTTCTGTCGCCGACAATGAGCCATTGGTTCATTAAAATAGGCTCCGTTAGTCCACGAGCTTTCAAAGACGTTTGCTTCCATTTTACTCGCCCGGTTTCACTGTCAAATGCCCATAGTACATCTCGGCTATCTGTCACGTATAACGTCCCATTCCGTAGTGCCATGTTTTTATAAACTGAGCCTGGCTTATTCCAGATAAACTGGCCGTTTTCAAGTGACAATGCGCCAATATATCCCTGATAGCTGGCTAAATAAACCTTGTTATCACGAACGATTGGATCAGCATCAATATCAACCAATCGCTCAACATCACTTGCGCCCGTGGCATAGGCGATGCTGCGTTGCCATACCAGCCGACCCGTATTTAACTCGACGGCATCTAATCGACCATCGGAATACCCAGTTAAAATGAGCGGCCCCATCACCACCGGTGATGAACTTGCTTTTAAAATCAGACTAGGGGCACCATGCTCGGTAATCCATCGACGTTTTCCCGAAATTAAATCAAACGCATATAAATTTCCATCGATGGTCTTCACAATGAGTTGATGATCGGCTATCACTGCCTTGGATAATGCGTCTTCAGAAAGATGGGCTTCCCACCTAATTTGACCATCGGACATATTGAGTAATACCACCGTCGATGAATCAGTACCCACGGCGAGACAACCATCGTGAACCGTCGGTCCACTGACAATGGCGTGTTTTATCTGAGTAGACCAAATAAGCCGGCCATCTCGTTTACCAATGGCGCGAACCATGCCGCTCACATCAGCTGTATAAATTACATTATTTTTAATAACGGGTTTTAGTTTTAAATATGCAGGGGTTTTATTGGCTTTGCCAATCGAAGTCGACCAAATTCGACCAAATTTTACTTTAGATACCAGATCCGGCAACAATTTTGGTTTTGGCGTGTTGTCCTTTCCCAGAATATAATTGTCAACTTGTGTACAAGATTGCACGAGCAAACAACTCAAAATGAATACGATTCGAAAAAATAACATGTCTTTACTTCCCACCCTAGCCGATAGATAGATTAACCAACCACTTGTGAAGACTTCGTGATGGCGAGCAACTGATTTGATTTCATTTCAAGAAAAAGATTGCCCATGCCGTTTTTCTGGACTTCGTTAATGGCTTTTCGATAAAAAGCCACCGCCTGATCATAGCGTCCCGTTGCTGAGTAAATATCCCCCCGTAATTCATTCACAACCGGGGAATAGCTGGTTTCCTTGACCTTGCCAAGCTCAGTTAATGCAATATCGTAGGACTTGTCTTCAACCAACAAACGTGCCAAACGGACTCTGGCCACATCAGCAAGTACATTCATTTTAGAATGCATGGCAACATACTCCAACGTTTCGCGTGCGTGTTTATATTTTTCATTTGCAACATCTAATTTAGCGATGGTCAAACGCGCGGCATCAGCATAGACTGTATCTGCGTACTCTGTCACCAACTGGTTGGCATAGCTACGAACCGACTTGTTGTCCTGGTTAGAAAAAGCCAACATCAAATGTTCATAGGCATTTGATGCCTGCTCTACTACCTTCGCTTGGTGCCAATTCCAATACTTATAACCGGCCATCATCAGTAATACCACGGAAAAACAGACTGTGATGACGCCGTTGTATCGCTTCCACCAAGTTTTTATTAGTTCAATTTGTTCAGACTCTGTCATGTAAATAGACATGTATATTCCCCATTTGTTCGCATATGTTGATATTTCAGACGACACTGCATTGCTCGAATCATCGTTTGATGCACATTATCCTAAAAAGTCTTCATAATCTACACGGATTTCAAATAATGATTTAATTCAGACTGCATCATGTTTTTCTGCTCTGAACCCGATCTTAAATCCTTCACAACAATGGTGTGAAGGGCTAATTCTGTTTCCCCTAAAACCAATGCAAAACGTGCCCTGCTTTTGTCAGCCTTTTTGAATTGTGTCTTAAAACGACCCGGCGTCGTATTGACAATGACTTTTAACTGAGCGTCATTGCGAAGTGATTCGGCTATCTCAAAAGCGCGCTGCAATCCTTTGGGACTGTCGGTGATGATAAATACATCTGGTGCCGGTTCGTTTTTCGGCTTCACACCGTGTGCTTCCATCAAGAGCAACAAACGTTCAGCACCCATTGCAAAACCAACGGCTGACATGGACTCTTCTCCTAATTGTTCGAAGAGCTTATCAAAACGACCGCCCGCACATAATGTCGCCTGGCTACCTAACTGATCAGTCACCCATTCAAACACGGTATGACTGTAATAATCTAAACCTCGGACTAAAACTGGGTTAATACTGTAAGTAATACCCAAGGCATCTAACCCACCACACAATGCCTCAAAATGTTCACGACTGGCTTCCCCCAAGGTATCTATTAATTTGGGTGCCTTGGCAATAAGATCATGGAGTTGTGGATTTTTGCTATCCAAAATACGCAAGGGGCTTCTGTCCAAACGTCTTCTAGAATCATCGTCCAGGAGATTCACGTGGGGTTTAAAATAATCAATTAAAGCCTGGCGATAAGCTTGTCGCTCGCCAAACTCCCCGATTGAATTAATTTGTAAATGAACTGCATCGGCAATACCTAATAAGCTCCATAAACGGCAGCAGATCAAAATCAGCTCTATCTCAATACCTACACCCGAGATTCCAAATGCTTCAACTCCAAACTGGTTAAACTGGCGATATCGACCCATTTGCGGTTTTTCATGACGGAACATAGGACCAGCGTACCATAGCTTTTGCTGTTGATTATGTACTAAACCGTGTTCAAGACACGCGCGAACACAACCAGCGGTGCCTTCTGGTCTTAAACTAATACTTTCTTCGTTCAAATCATTGAACGTATACATTTCCTTTTCAACAATATCCGTCACTTCACCAATGGTTCGTTTGAACAACTGAGTACTTTCTACCAAAGGTAAACGAATCTCTCGATATCCATATGAATCCAGACAATCGGCAAAAATATGCTCTAAATATCTCCAGGCGTAAGTTTGTTCGGGTAAAATATCATTCATTCCACGAATTGCTTGAATCCGGTCACTCACTCAAATTCTCCGCCTCTGTATTTTCTCTGGTCGAAGACAGCAGAGAGCGCATTTTAGATAAATCGGTTAAGCGAATTTCTGTTTCTGATTGGCTCGATGTTGACACCTTCGATTGCGTCAGGCCCTTAGAAAAAATATGTTCATTTTCTTTATTAGAATGCCACCACATCGCCACCGCCACCAAAACACCAACAGCGAAAACAGTGGTTAACCAGCGAATCACATGCTCGGCCCGATTGCTTTCTCGCCGACTTTGCCACAAAGCTTTTTCTATTTTTCGTTCACCGGAATGCAACTGATTAAACGCCTCTAACAACGGTTCAGAGGGAATTTTTAATAATTTAGCATAAGCGCGCACATAACCTTTAATAAAGACCGGTTCAGGCATTTTTGAATAATCATCCACTTCTAATAATTCGATAATCCGAACCCGCAACCGCAACTTCTCAGCAACATATTCAGCTGTATAACCAAGGTGAATACGCTGAGCCGCAAGTAATGCGCCAGGTTTTGCAAGCGGTTGTTCTCCTTCCGCATGTGTGGTCGTGTTATTCATAGATTACCTCGCGATTTGAGCTTGTTTTAATTTAGGGTAAGTACTCACTCCGCAGATAGAAACGGCCATATTTGGCGCATCTCTTAGCGTCGGTATCACCCTGTAAGCAGTTACAATTTAGGTAACATTAATGTTGCCTAAGTCTCATCAATGCATGTTGTGATTGTATACGAGCAGGATCTTCTGCCAGAGCCATTTCAAAATAATGTTTGGCTTTTTGGTAATTTGGCATAGCCATCACACACAATCCGGCATTTTCATAAGCTGCCGCTGTGTGTTCATATTGAGGGTCTTTCACCGCCAATAAAAAGTAATGTTCCGCCTGCTGATAGCGCGCCAACCTACATAAAAAGGCACCGTAATTGTTCAATTGCGCACCCTGACCTGGCGTTAGTTGCATTGCTTTTCTGTAAAAATAATCGGCTTTTTCAATATTCCCCATCTTTTCCATTAAATAAGCCATCGAAGTATTCACGGCAGGGGAATTTGGATCCTGAACCACAGCCAATAACAACTTTCTTTTGGCCATCTCCCTATCACCTTGATTTAAATAAGCTAAACCAAGCTGTGTGTTGTACCACGCGGCTTCCTGTTTTTGCTTTAATCCTGGGCTAAGTTGGCAAGACTGTAATGCAAATAAAAACATCACCAATGCCGTATAACGAGATTTCAATCCATGCTCATCTGACGAAAACGGAGACCCATTATACCGGATTCAATCATAATTGTAACTGTCCTTGCGCGCTTGAAAACTAATCCCGGGACTCAACATGAGCGGGTTTCTCAGTAGTAAAGTGAATCTTCTGCCAACGACTTGATCGACTGGTTCGATCGTGTACTTTACCAGCCAATTGCCCGCACGCCGCATCTATATCGTCCCCGCGTGTTTTACGGGTGATCGTATTGATTCCTTTAGCAATTAAATGATCTCTAAATGCATTGATGGTGGTGCTACTGGACCGCTCATACTGAGTCATGGGAAATGGATTAAAAGGAATTAAATTGACTTTTGAGGGAACACCTTTTAGCAGTTTAGCCAATTGTACCGCATGCTCAGGTTGATCATTGATGCCTTTAAGCATCACGTATTCAAAAGTTACCACCCGTTTGGGTTCATTTTTAAAATAATTTTTACAAATATGCATCAATTGGGCCAATGGATATTTTTTATTAATTGGAACCAATTGATCACGTAAATCATCGGTTGGAGCGTGCAATGAAACAGCCAAAGCAACGGGACTGCGATCCTTTAGTCGCTCCATCTCTGGGATGACCCCTGAGGTGCTTAAAGTCACACGGCGTTTGGAGAGCCCATAAGCATAGTCGTCCAACATAATGTCTAGGGCAGTAACAACTGGCTCGAAATTTAACAAAGGCTCGCCCATACCCATCATCACCACATTGGTAATCTGTTTATCATGCTCTCGATCTCGCTTTGACAATTCACGAACTGCGACCCAAACCTGCCCAATAATTTCAGCGGTGGTCAAATTTCGGTTAAAACCCTGCTTTGCGGTAGAACAAAAACTACAGTTTAAACCACATCCCACCTGAGACGACACACACAAAGTTCCTCGATTTACTTCAGGAATGTATACCGTTTCGATCCGATTTCCACACGCCAATTGCAAGAGCCACTTATGGGTACCGTCTGCAGCTCGTTGCGACATAGTGATTTCAGGTAACTTGATTTCCGCTATCTCATCAAGACGTTGACGCAGTGTTTTTCCGAGATTCGTCATTTGTTCAAATTCATGGTAACCAACCTGATGAATCCACTGCATCACTTGCTGCGCACGAAATGGTTTTTCACCCATATCGGCAAAGAATTGGCGCATTTGCTGGTAATTTAAATTCAATAGATTGGTTTTAGCAGACATTAGCTTCGGTCACATAATTCGCTTGGTGCAAAGAAATAAGCGATTTCTTGCTGAGCGGTTTCAGCACTATCTGACCCATGAACAGCATTGGCATCAATACTATCGGCAAAATCAGCACGGATTGTTCCAGGAGCCGCTTCTTTGGGGTTGGTAGCGCCCATGATGTCACGATGCTTCGCAATAGCATTCTCACCTTTTAAAACCTGAATCAAAACGGGGCCTGAAATCATAAAATTAACTAAATCATTAAAAAAAGGACGTTCTTTATGAACAGCATAAAATCCTTCTGCTTGCTCTTTTGATAACCGAGCCATCTTAACCGCAATCATGTTCAGACCAGCCTGTTCAAAACGGGTGTAAATCTGACCAATGACATGTTTAGCAACCGCATCTGGTTTAATGATCGAAAGGGTTAGTTCTGTAGACATCGAAGACTCCGTATGATTAAAATTCGAGGGCTGAATTATACACCAATCTAACGAAATCATCTAGACACAGTCTCTTCCAACACAAGATGAGCCTCAAATAAGAATCTGTTTCCAATGGAAATGAGCCTGAAAAAGACGTAAAAAAGGGGTAAAAGGGCTAAAACAGTCAATGTCGTCCAAACTGTAAGGACTATGATTACACCTGCATTCCCGAAACACATAACGATTAAATATAATTTAACACCAATCTAATCAATAATTACACATTACAATCCACCTAAAATCACCTCACATCTAAAGCTCCACTTACCTACAAATCAGTCTGACAAAGGGTTTTCCTA
>DAIDKT010000110.1 GCA_027449905.1 Legionellales bacterium | reverse complement strand
TTGACCACACTTCATCCACAATGTCTTCTTTATGCTACAATAACAAATAAATAATTTATAAAAATCAAAACCCTAAAAACAAAGCTAACTACGACATTGTCTTAATTATTTCAGGCTCATCTTAGGATTGGAAAATACTATATTTTAAAACTCACGTTGCGTGTTAAGGGATCATTTTATGTTTCACATCAGTCAGCAACCGAATCCTGGAGGTTGTCATCGGGATTAAAGCGGTATATTCTAGAATATATTAACGAGTGACAAAGATTGGTCTGTTACGAGGTTTTTATGATTAAATCAGAACTGATTGAAAGACTTGCTGAAAAATTTACGCATTTACCAGAAAAAACTGTGACTGATGGTATCAATCGCTTACTTGAGTTAATGAGTGACTCACTGATGAATGGGCAGCGAATTGAAATTCGTGGTTTTGGTAGTTTTTCTCTTCACTATCGACCGCCGAGAAATGCCCATAATCCAAAAACAGGTGAACATGTTAAAACGATCGCAAAATATACACCTCATTTCAAGCCTGGAAAAGAATTAAAGGAGCGCATCGATGCGTCAAAGCATCGAACACTCATTCAAGACAACCAAGAGTAAAGTGTAGACCCATTCTCCCTGAAGATACTGGTTTTTTGCGCTCAGTATAACTGCCCAGCAATCATGCTTATGTACGCGGGAGTGTTACCCCCACTTGGCCCTGATACTTACCGGCACGGTCACGATAAGAAACGGCACACACTTCATCCGCCTCTAAAAAAATCATCTGCGCAACACCCTCGTTCGCATAAATCTTGGCTGGAAGGGTCGTCGTATTTGAAAACTCGAGGGTAACATGCCCCTCCCACTCGGGTTCTAAAGGGGTGACATTCACGATAATACCACAACGGGCATAAGTTGATTTACCCAAACAAATGGTTAGAATATTTCTCGGAATACGAAAATACTCGATGGTACGTGCCAAAGCAAATGAGTTCGGGGGGATAATACAGACATTCGACTGTACATCCACAAAACTGGTCGCATCAAATTCTTTGGGATCCACGATAGCTGAATTAATATTGGTAAATATTTTGAATTCATTCGCACAACGAACATCATATCCATAGCTTGAAACACCGTAAGAAATAATGCGCCCGGTTTCGTTTTCCCGCATTTGTGTCGATTGGAAGGGCTCAATCATGCCATGGTCACGAGACATGTGCTCAATCCATCGATCAGATTTAATTGTCAAATTCTTATCCTCCAATTTAGATGCCATAAATTTCGGCGCAGCTTGATAGTAGGTTGTCGTACCCAACGAAGACTTGACTATTATTGGGCTTAGATCGACAACCTGCAAGCTATTCTCGTCGTTTTTCTTTGTACACGACAAAAATGATACTGTCTTTCCCGCGAAGGCGGGAATCTATTTTTTGTGTGGCATAATGCAGCTACCAGCATAGGTCCCCGCCTGCGCGGGGACGACAAATTTCTAGCCTTTTATTTTTTGTCGTGTACAAAGGTCGTTTTTAAGTGACCGGGCCCAAATATTTTAGAAATATATGCCAATTTGTGCCAACAAAGTATCAGCAGTACCCCCGGTGCCAACTGTATTGGCATTCACACGACCAGTCGGCGCGGCGCCATTGGCAAACTGATTTCGATTATAATCAATATCATGTCGATATTCCAAACTTTCTACGGTATCCTTCCAAATCGAAATGTTATAGACCGCATTGACTCGCTGCTTTGGAATATTTAATGCAAGCGCTTGATTCGACCACTGGTATGAAGCAGCAACGGATGAGGGTCTATTAAAAGAAATGAAAGTTACCCCAGCTTCTGCTTGCAGGGCTTGTGTTATCGCCCCGTGTCCATTAAAGCTCAAATCACTGACACGGAATCGGCCCAAAGAACTGACCCACTCCAAGGTAATATTATAGCGATCCCAACTTGTCGTGAGATGTGCATCAATGCCAGAGATTTTATGAACATTTTCGTTTCCATTGAGGATCGAGGCAAATCCCCCAAACGTCGTACCAGGCACAGATCCCGTATATTGCATACCACCAGCATCATTAATAGAACTGATATAGCTCACGCCAATTTCAGTTGTTGCCATAAATGCGTCTATAATATATCCCAGATTGGCGCCGCCGACCCCAGTAGTACCCAGAGTTGTATCGCCTCTAAATCCATAAATTGCTGCGAACATTCCTGTGCTTGTGCGCGACTTGTATCCTAAAATGATCGGTCTCGCTTTGACTCTTGAGATCATCATGGGCAACGTTGGACTCACCATCGATGTCGAGAAACGCCCAAAGGGGGCGAACAATTGTCCCGCTGTAAAATAGAAAGGGCTTTGGTCCAAATCACCGATGTTGACAAAACCCATATTTAAGCCAATAGATGAATTCGCTATACGTTGCCCACCTCCATTTGGCGGTCCGGAATTATAAGAAAGCCCCATGTAAGCCTCAACTTTGCTGTTTAGTATGACCGCTAAATCTAGTTCATCGGACCCCAAATTCCAGTCGCCTCTCGCTGGACCAAAATAAGGTTGGCCAATTGTTCCTATCGGCTCGACCGCTCCACTCAGGGCGAAGATCGGTCTTTCTGGCATGGGGTAACCCATTTTTTCATATGCACGGTGCAAACTTCGTCGCTGTTGCATTAGCCGAATATCGCGGTTAATACTAGAAATATTTACAATATAATCCGAACCATCGAATGCCGGTCGCTCCCCCAAATAAGGTGACGAAACGACCGGGGTACCTGCTATATAAGCCACCACATGATTATCTGCAACCAGGGCCGTCGGGTAAAAATCGACCGATTCGGGGTCTGCATCATCTAGCGTATGAACGCTTACATTGCTGATGTGAAAAACAGGAGCCGGTACTAATTTTGTCATGGTTGGAGGCTTGGCTTTGGCATCCACGGGGGCAGGCGACCGCTGTTGCGTGTGCTGGGTGGGCTGCTGGTTTTTTACCGAGGCATGATCTGAGAGGTGTTTTCTCTGTGGTTCAGGTGGTTGATTTGAAAGCGGGACACGAGCAGGCTCAGATTTTGCATTAGGTATCTGCGGCTTTTCGGCTGATTTCTCTGGGGCATTATCCTTCACCGACTGTTTAACCAGCTTTTTTTCAAGACGATTGAGTTCATTCTGCAGCTGAATGGTTTGTTTTTGTAGCAAATGAATTTGCTGTTGGAGTTGTTCGTCGTTGGCAGATACAGTGATCGGGAAAAGGCTAACAAACATTATTAAAAGTTGGGCTTTTTTTTTCATACAGCCAGACTCCTTGTGTTTTTTTTATTGGCGTGTTGGGTTTGCTTTCTTCAATGATTGATATGCGCGCATTATACGTTGCGGATAATTGTCTGGCTAGAGGAAATAGAACTATTTTTGCAAGTACTCACTGCGTAGAAAAGAACACAGGCTAGTACTTAGATTGGAGGCAATGACAGCATATCGTAGGGGGGTAAAACTGGGAGCTTAAGGGCTGTTACAACATGGATTTAGACGTTGCGGGACATCAGGTTTCAACAGTACAAAGTTCTATTTCAAAAAAAACCCGCCATAAAAGACGGGTTTTTTAATCAATTTACTTATTATGCTACGTTACCAACCCAATTTAGCCCGAAATACAATCCTTGCAGACCAAAGTCACCAGTAGCGACAGGTGCTGAACCAAGAACAGCAGAAGCTGGGTTTCCTTGTGAACGAACTGCATTAAAGTAGTTAACCCACAACCAACCAACATCTAATGTTAGATCGCCTTGAGCCAGCGCGTATGAGTAATTAACCCCTAACTTGGCATCTAGCTCAGGTACAATAACCATCGATGATCCACTAACAGTATATGAGTATCCTGATAGATTGTTTGTTTGTGTTGAACTGAATTTGCTAGAGCCAGCTAAAATACCTGCTGCGCCGTTTGCATAGATACCCAGACCGTTACCCCAGTCATACTTCATGTCTGCTCCTAAACGAGGACCAAAACCGTTGTATGTTGGGTTATTCCACCAGCTGCCGTTATATGATGGTGTAGCGCCTGTTGCTGTTGTGACGCTTCCTGCTATTGTGTTAGAAGTATCAGCGGCTATACGCGCATACTCAAATCCACCATGGAAACGGATACTCTTGTCTTCACCGAAATCAACATGCTGACCAAACTCTAGGTTTACAGCATCCCAATGTGGTCTAATTGTTGCTGACTGTTTGTTCACATAAGTGGTTGAGCCAGTTACTTGAGTTAGGATGCCACCAGCTGCACCAGAACTAACAATGTCAGTACCAATTGATTTGGAGCCATTGAATCCATGGGTACGAGAGTTGTTAATGTGATACCAATTCAAGTTCAAGTCATTTCCAGTGTTGAAATGGTATGAACCCTCAATCTGAAATCCCCAACCATATTTTGGGTTTTCGCCAACTGATGCAGTTCGACCGGAACCTGTCTGTATTGACCTGTTAACACTAGCGCCTTGACCATTTACACTGCTTTGAAGAAACAGAGCTCTTGCACCTAAATCCCAAGCAGTACTTTCGCATGGAACAGTTACATTAACAGCGCTGCAAACAGGACCCATTGTACCAGCAAACACAGCTCCACTGCTTAAAACAAGAACAGCCATAGCTGTTTTCTTTAGATTTGACATACTTTTCTCCACTTTTTTATTATTAAACTTCCGTTTTTACGTATAAGTCTACATTAGCACTTGGTACGCTATCATCGCTCTAATTTCGAAAACGTACTTGATGTCGATTATCAAGCCTGAAATATCAATTGTCAACTATCTTTCTGCAAATTTCTTGTGAATATATTCACGATGTGTCAATAGTCGCAGCCTCGAAACACAGTATTATTTTATATTTTACATTTGTCAATATTTTCCTACTACAATGTAGAAAAGAAAAGCCCCTTTCACATGGTATAAGGGTATTTATGGCTAATCTGGTTTAACTGGAAGAACGAGACATTCTGATCAAGCGGTGCATGCAGCCATAGAGGAAAAATTTTATTGATATAGGTTAAAAACTTATATAGCCCAACGCTAAGCTCACAATATCCGAATCTATCCGTTGTTTTTTCTGGGTAAGCAATGCCCAGGCCATACAGCCCCGGCGCAATGATGCCGTTGCTGGAGTTGTACTGACGTATATCCGTCGTCTCGGAAGCCATAAAGCGCGATTCAAACCCGGTTGCATACACAATCTGGTCGCAGTCGTGAAAAACAGATTCTGGCAAGTTGTCTGGCGCATGGCATCGTATCAACTTTGCAGGATAGGGGCCGTGCAGATTTTCACGTGACCAACGGGCTGCCACACCTTTTAAGCCAGTATTATCAAACATGACGTGGCCTTTTTTAAATACCGCATAGCGGGGTGGCGATCGATAGTAATTGATCACCTCGCAGCCTGCTTCTAAAAGATTTTTCATGCCAAGGACCGCGGAGTGAGACGATCCGAACAAAGCCACCCGCTCACCAGGTTGAACATTTTTACTTAATATCTGCGGATTTAACACGGTTGTCAGCGGCAACATGGTGCTGGGTCTATTAGCCGGGTAAACCCTAGGCGTGGCACCCTGCGCTAAAATAACCTTTTTGGAAAAAATCACCCCTGACTTCGTTTCAAGACGCCATCCGTCCACAATAGCATCTATCCTGCTCACGCGAGTCATTTTATGTTGGACACTTAATTTGAGTTGTTTGGTGATCCACGACAAGGGTTTAACCACCTCGGCGAGCATACAGGTGTCATGGGGGTTTCGAGAGACTAGTTGTAAATCATCCGGGCAGTTTTCATACTGAAACGCGTGCATACTCATTAAAAATGTTTCAAATAAACCCGTTTTGGTATTGCTTGGTACGTGCGACCAATATCGGCCCAAATCACCAACCGCAAAATATTCATCTACCCACAAAATTTCCTCAGCACAAACTCCCACATCAAGCAGTTTTCCAACGGCTAAAATACCAGCTGGTCCAGCTCCAATAACCGTCCATTTTACATTGAATTCATTCATGCTTGATTCTCATTGGACTGTTGGGCAAACGATGATTGGTCAACAGCTCCTAAAATACTTCAGGATTTTCAGGCCTTGAGGATTATTGCACTAATACCAAGAAAAAAACAAATAAACATGCTAACCTTGCCCCACTTTACTTTAAACTAGGAATTATTGCGTGCGCATTCTTTCTATAACTCGTCCAGATGACTGGCATGTTCACTTTCGTGACAATGAAATATTGCAGGATACAGTTAACGCCACTGCCGCACATTTTGGTCGCGCATTGGTCATGCCAAACTTATACCCAGCATTAACAACCATCGACGCAATTGTTGCATACCGAGATCGTATACTGAAAGCCTTGAATCCAAAGAATTCGTTTATTCCTTATATGACAGTCTATCTAACCGAAGATATTCATCCTGACTTGTTTGCGACGGCCAAAAAATATGATTATATTTTAGGTGCAAAACTTTACCCTGCCGGCGCAACAACGAACTCCTTACAGGGAGTTAAATCGATTAAAGCACTTTATCCGCTGTTTGACGCCATGCAAACACACAATTTAGTCTTACAAGTTCATGGGGAAGTCACTTATGGTGATGTTTTTGAGCGTGAATCTTTATTTATCGATACACATTTGACATCTATCGTCAAAAACTTTCCTAAACTTCGGGTTGTATTAGAACATATCTCAACAAAAAACGCTGTTGAATTTGTTCGCCAAGCACCGAAAGAAGTCGCAGCCACCATCACACCACATCATCTACTATTTAATCGCAACCAGCTATTAGTTGATGGCATAAAACCACACTATTATTGTTTGCCGGTCTTAAAGCACGGGGACGATCAATTGGCACTGCAACAAGCCGCCGTGAGTGGTAACGCGAAATTTTTTGCTGGAACAGATAGTGCGCCCCATGCCCAGCACCTAAAAGAGCAGGCATGTGGCTGCGCCGGGGTTTATTCTGCGCCTTTCGCCGTTGCCTTGTATGCAGAACTATTTGATAAATTAGGAAAACTTGATAAATTAGATGCATTTATAGCAAGAAATGGCGCTGAATTTTATCAACTACCAGTCCAGTCTGGTAAAATTGAGCTTATCGAGCAACAACAAACAATTTTGACTACGCTTCCTTTGGGCAACGACCAAGTCATTCCAATCGCAGCTGGAAGCACCTTGCAATGGAGCGTTCATGGTTAAACAATTAATAAAAGATCGCTTTCGAGGTTTCTTACCAGTCGTTGTCGATATTGAAACCTCCGGAGTCGACCCTGCTAGAAATGCCCTGCTGGAAATGTGCATCGTTCTTGTGAAAATGGATCATCAAGGATATTTCACTTCCCAGGAACACTTTTTTGAGCATATTTTACCGTTCGATGGTGCACAATTGGATGAGGGGTCGTTGGCATTTAATCAAATTGATCCTTTTCAACCATTACGCTTTGCATTGGATGAAAAACTGGCGTTGGAAAAGTTATTTGAACCAATTAACATAGCGCTGAAACAGAACCATTGCCCACGAGCAGTTCTAGTTGGCCATAATGCGTGGTTTGACTTGTTATTCATGAAAGCGGCTATTAAACGTTCGGGACTTAAATCACCATTTCATGCATTCACCTGTTTTGACACTGCCACACTTGCAGGCCTGGTATTTGGGCAAACAGTTCTTGCGAAAGCAGTTAAAGAAGCGGGTATTGAATTTAATCCAGATGAAGCGCACTCAGCTATCTACGATGCCATAAAAACAGCCGAATTATTTTGTGCGATCATGAATAGTTGGCAAGATTGTTCACGAAATTAACCATTTCGTGTGGTCATAATATTGTACCCCACCAGGTACCTCATCCTGAAAGCAGCGAACCATCCCTGATTCAGACAGAAATTTAGTCAACATATCGACTTCGCTGCTTTCAAGAAAACGTCCGTGAGGAGTTGCGAATTGTATGAAATTTGATGTTGGGCCAAGGCCCAACCTACCTTGTGATGCTTATGCACGCCAATTAATGAAAACGTGTTCTTTGCCAAATCGTAAGACTCAAGTTACCAGACTAGGGCCATTTCATTAAAAAAATTTCACAAAACCGCAATTTATAAAGCTTCAGAATGTTGAGACAAATATGCAGCAACTCCTTGGGGAGATGCTTTCATACCAGCTTTGCCCTTTTCCCAACCAGCAGGGCATACTTCACCATTTTCTTCAAAGAATTGAACGGCGTCAACAATCCGGAGTATTTCATCAATATTTCGACCGATGGGTAAATCATTCACGATTTGAGATCTAACAACGCCATTTTTATCAATGATAAAGGCGCCGCGGAATGCGACCCCAGCAAGAGGGTGTTCAACGCCATATGCTTGGCAAATTGTATGGGTCATATCTGCCGCTAACGTATAGCCAATCGGTCCAATCCCGCCCTGTTCAATGGGAGTATTCCTATATGCATTGTGTGTAAAATGAGAATCGATCGATACGGCAACAACTTCCACGTTCCGATCTTTGAAATCCTGAGAACGATGATCAAGTGCAATCAATTCGGAAGGACAAACAAAGGTGAAATCTAATGGATAAAAAAACACCAACCCATATTTGCCCTTTAAGTTATCATGCAAGTTATACTTATCTACTAATTCACCCGACCCAAGCACCGCTGGAACAGTAAAATCAGGGGCCTTTCTGCCAACTAAAACGGTCATTTTGTTCTCCTAAAATAAGGAACATATTAATCAACGTTCCTAAAGTTATTGCCGGGCTAAAAAATAAACTCGAACTCGTCAAATAGTGGGATATTTGCCTGCATCGAACACATTTTTAGCTAAATCTCTTTCTTTAAAGCTAATGGCAAAATTTCAGAGACGCTGCCTAGGGTCTGAAGTTTTATCTACGCTCCAACTGCCCCGCGTAGCAAAGGTTCCAATTCTCCCTGGGCATAGAGCTCAGCGATGATATCAGAACCACCAATTAAGTCACCTTTTACGTACAGTTGAGGGAATGTCGGCCAATCAGCATATTTTGGAAGCTCTTGACGAATATCAGGATTAGCCAAGATGTCAATAAATGCAAAGTCAACGCCGCATGCCTCAATACATTGAACAGCCCGGGCTGAGAAACCGCACTGCGGTATGCTTGGGCTGCCCTTCATATACAATATAATGATGTTATCTTCAATTTGCTTTTTAATCTTCTCAATTGTAATATTTTCTGTCGATACCACGTGATATACCTAGTGTTATAAAACAATGGGTTGATTATCGCGAAAGACGACGCAGATAGCAATATTTGAATTTGAACAATCATCAATGATACTCTCATTCCTGGTGACTGCTCGTTCAGTTACGTTCTGTTGATTGATAACACTATGGAGAATTTGTATGACATTTACTTTGCCCGCACTGCCTTATGCACTAGACGCGTTAGCCCCTCATATTTCTAAAGAAACATTGGAATATCATTATGGAAAGCATCACAGTGCTTATGTCAACACCTTGAATACATTGGTTATCGATACCCCCTATGCCAATCAAACTCTAGAAGATATTATCATGGAGGCAAAAGGAACTATATTTAACAACGCTGGTCAAGTATGGAATCACACTTTCTACTGGAATTGTTTATCTCCCCAAGGTGGTGGCGAACCGAGTGGAAAGTTAGCGACTGCTATTAAACAGGGATTTGGTACCTTTGCCGCATTTCAAGAGCAATTCACTAAGACAGCCATCACAACATTTGGTTCTGGATGGGCGTGGTTGGTTGAAGATGTAAACGGTGCGCTCAAAATTATAAGTACCAGCAATGCAGGCACGCCGATGACTGATGGTCTGACTGCGCTATTAACGTGCGATGTTTGGGAGCATTCATACTATATTGACTATCGAAATCGTCGCCCTGATTACCTCGGCGCATTTTGGAAGTTAGTCAATTGGGATTTTGCAAGCAGTCAGTTAAAAAGAAACTAAGAAAAGAGGTTATACCGCTCGTGAACTAAACGTTAGATACGATGTACAAAAGAAAAGCCGCGACCTTGAGGAAGCGGTTTTACATAAGCGGACTTCATTAAATACCTATCACTTTTTTCGCACAAATATGATTGAGATTTGAACGTTGAGATTGAGAAAAAAGGCGCGCATAGCCATTCTATGTAAGCTTTTTTCGATTGAACAAAGCTCAAAGATTCATTGCAGTTGGGATGAAAAAAGTGATAGGTATTTAATGAAGTCCGCTTATGTTAATGCATCCATTAGGTGCCGCATCCATGCAGCCGTGCTATCCTTAGCCTTGCTTCCTGCAAATGACATCCTGTCAGACATCCCTGTCATCCCTGTGAGTAAATTCTATCTTTTTACAAAGATGCATTATAGTCCCATTAGATGGTTTGCATATAAGAAATATCTTGAAACTGCACCTGAATATTCTTGTCTGCTTGAAAAACAAAACTATAGGTAATATTATTACCATATATCCCACTAAGAGAACATTTTATTCTTTAATTGTATCTCCCCAGCACGTCATCCTAAGCGCAGTGAAGGATTGTAAGTCTCAAATTTAGTATATCCTTCCCAGCATTCAGGATGATGTGGAATTAATTTGATTTAATTAAAATCAAAATTATCCTCAACCTGAGGAGTTATTTAATTTTCAAACCAAAGGGCTCCCAGATGATCCGCATATTATCAATAGTCTGTTTAATTTATTCAGGTTTAAATTTTGCCGCGAATATCAGCAATAAAATCCAAGGGATCGGACCAAGTGGCTCAATAAAACCCTATGTCTGTGTTCAGAATGGTTCCGGAGAAGTGACTTTAAAATTAGCCCCTGGCCAAAGTGGGGATGGGAACACTGCCGCAGGCAACCCATATTATGTGGGAGCCACACTTCGCTTCAACGGTTGCACAACCAATGATAGCTATTTGGGATATATTGGGATTACATTGAACAACTCGGGTAATAATGCCGTCAGCTCTTACTCACCGCCAACCGGCGTTCATATTCGCTACGAAAACGCGAGCATTGATCAGACAGGACAGTTGCAGGGAAGCATTCGCTTTACACCCATCGACATCAATCCTTCTTTTGTCAGTCCAAATCTAACTCAAAGTACCTGGCTTTTTACAGGAATCAACCTTTCTGGATTGGAGTTTGGTAAAGTGGTAGAGCCCACAGTCATTCCTAACTTATCACAGAAGGACAGCCAAACCAGTTCCTCAGATCTTGCCGACACAACTAATTTTATAAACTCAGGCATGAATACAGTCAGAGTGCCCATTAGTTGGAGCTATTTACAAATGGAGGGACCAGGGAAGGGGGACATCAGTGATGAGTATTACGTCAATTTTCTAAGGCCATTATTAGCCACACTCACCAAAGCGAAAGTTTACACCATGGTTGATTTGCATGCTTATATGCGTTATTCAATTTATGGTGAGCAATATTCTGGTTGCGGTGAGACCGGTGCCTGCCCAGATGGGGAAGTCATCCTTGACAGTGAGGCTTATCAATCTTTATGGGGAAAATTGTATGATCGGTTGCAATCTGATCCATCTATTGATATGACTTATGTCATGATAGATTTAGTCAATGAACCAGTCGGCATCGCAAATGACAAGGTTTTTACCATTCAAACTGACCTGATAAAAATGTTACGCAGTAAACAGTTTAACGGTTATATTCTTGTTGAAGGGAATAGTTGGACTGGTTTACACTCATGGACCACGGCAACATGGACCGGTTCTGATGGACAAACTTATACCAACGCCACACTATTTACTCGCGAGAATTTTGAAAAAGCGGGCATTACCGATCTATCTCATGTCATCATTAATGTGCACCAATATTTAGATTCTGACTATAGCGGCACGCATAATGACTGTTTACAAGATTTGACCACCATCAATGCAAATGGCTTTAACTTAAATGCTTTTGTTGATTATCTAGCGGTCAATAAGCTCAAAGCGATGGTCACTGAATTTGGAACGGGGATTAATGCCGTGAGTTGCAAGCCTCCTTTGAAGCAATTTATGCAGTATTTAAGTGACAATGCGGCAAGGAATAAAGATTATGGTTTCATTGGTTGGACTATTTGGTCAACAGGCCATGGATGGGGAAATTATAATTTGCGAGTACAGCCGACATCCTATCAAATGAAAGAATTAAGCACATTCCTAGGAAAATAAATGGTTACCTTAATGAGCTATCTATTGATTGGTATCATAGCAGGGATCTTATCAGGGTTATTTGGTGTCGGTGGAGGAATTATTGTTGTGCCGGCTCTGGTGATGCTATTTAAGTATACGGGTGTTTTTTCCGATAGTCTGATTATGCATATGGCTACCGGCACATCTCTCGCTATCATGATATTTACAGCGTCCTCTTCAGCTTATGCATACTATAAACGCGGCTTTATTGTTTGGCCATTATTTTTAAGGATATTACCGGGTTTATGCGTCGGCATGTTAACCGGGGCTTTGATTGGTAGATCATTATCCAACAATGCATTGATAGCACTGTTTGCTGTTTTTATCATCTTAGTAGCTATCTATCTATTTTTTTCTAAAACCAAAGAAAAAGAAGGGTCATACATAACGGCCAAATCAAACTCAACCACTTCAAACAACTTGCTCAAGCTACCCTCATCCGCCCTTTTAAGATCTTCACCCCAGCTACCAACAGATGAGTGGAATCATGCATTATCTTCTGGCATGCTCCATCGTATATTAACAACCGGCGGTGCCTTATTAATTGGTATGTTATCGACTACTTTTGGAATTGGCGGTGGTTTATTGATGGTTCCGTTTTTTGTGTTTCTTGGCTTCAACGTGCGGCAGTCCTCGGCCACAAGCTCTATTTGTGGGCTTCCGGCTGCAGGTCTAGGTAGCATTATTTTAATTGTATCCGGGATGTCGTTAGTTACACAATCAGTGGCCCCCTTGGGGACCACTGGATTTGTCTATTGGCCGGCAGTAGGTTTGGTTTCAATCACCAGCGTTATTTTTGCACCAATTGGTACAAGTTTATCGGTCAGATTTCATCAAAAAACTTTAAAACGCTTATTATGTATTTTACTTATCATGAGCGCTGGTAATTTATTGTATATGATTTCTTAGTACACGACAAAAAATTAAATGTTCATGGTTTGTCGTCCCCGCGCAGGCGGGGATCCATGCTACTATTCGCCTCATACCAAATTCACAATAGATTCCGGCCTGCGCGGGAAAGACAACTCCATTTTTGTCGTGTACTAAAGATATGATTTAATAAACAGAGTTCAGGGACGTTTCCTACGATTATTTTAAAAAAAGTGATGGATATCAACGCCAAGCACTGATAAAGTATAGTTATCCATATCAGGTTAGCCACTTCTCCTGATTGGGGAGCATCACAAAAGGCCTAAACTAATTAGGCCTTTTTTATTTATCACTGAGAAGCCACCGATGGTGTATCGCTTAAATTGTAATATCTTAACAGCTTAACAACTCGTTTTACATGGCGACATTGTCGTGCGTAAAGAATAACTTGCTTTGCTTGATCTGGGATCACATCCCCCATGAGATAAACAACACAACCGGATGTGACAATTTTGAATTGATGAGGATCAATCGCAGAGTTTGCCAAAATATGACCGCGAACCGTGCTGGTTATCCAACTGTCTAACAATGGATTATTTCGTTCATGCGACAAATCAATTTGATTGAAAACACGCCTCTTACCCGGTACAGATTGAACCCTACTAACGACTTCACGACGTAATGATTCTGTTGGCACATGTCCAACCAGTAATACATCCCGATTAAAAACAGCAATTTCAATTTGGCAATCAGCTCGCTTCAATACTTTGTCATGATACAGGGCACGATTGATGCCAGCTGCCAACTGAAAGTCATCTATTTTGAGATAAATATGATGACGATCATAGATAAGACTAGCACCTGTCCATAGATTGGTGATACATCCTGTTAGTAACCAACTCATGATCAAGACGCTAAACAGTCTAAGCATGATGGTCATCATCGAATAAACTGAAGCGTTTTAAAGTCAGCTTGTCTCAATATGCCCTTTTTGTAGTTGACAAACTGTCCAACGAATTTCAAACTATTTTTCACTATCATGATTATCCCTGTCCAAATAAAGAACGATCAATTAAATCGCAAAAACAATGCAAAATGAATAAATGTATTTCCCTTATCCTCACGACTTGATCACTTTGAATTCGAATTTCAATGTCATCCGGTCCTAAATGATTACTGAGCACACCACCATCCCGCCCATTTAAAGCAATTATATCCAACCCAGATTCATGTGCAACATGAACGGCGGCTAATAGGCTGTCAGAATGCCCAGACGTTGATAAAACAATTAATACATCGTGTTGCTGAGCTAAAGCTTGTATTTGCCTTGCAAAAACTTGATCAAAATGACCATCTGATGTCATGGTGGTCATCATAGACCTATCTGTTGTTAAATTAATGACGGGTAATGGTGGACGCTCCACACCATAGTAATTCAACATGGCACTAGAAAAGTGTAAACAATTTGCTGCTGAACCACCATTGCCACAAATAAATATTTTGCCATCATTGAGTAAGCAGTCGACTAAACGCTGACCTGCTTTTGCAATCAAAGCTGAAATCGTATCCACCAACGCTATTTTGGCTTCGATATCTAACCCAAACAAATGTCGCACTCGTTCATCTAGGGCCGACATATCATCCTCCAAATGCATTCTTAATCCAGTCAATTTCGGGTGGCGCACCTTGAATACTCATCACATCAAAACGGATGGGATACTTTTCATGCAACTGATTCGCTGATAGGTAATAAGATGCCGTCTTTAAGATTTTTTGTTGCTTGCTGTAGGTTATACTTTCTACCGCACGGCCATAGACAGCTGATCGCCTAGAACGCACTTCAATAAAAACTAAATACAGTCCATCTTGCATAATCAGATCAATTTCTCCCATGCGGCATTGGTAATTACTCGCTCGCCAGACTAAGCCATGTTGAGATAGATACTCACGCGCCGTTTTTTCTGCTTGAGTACCAATCAGACGGGACATATTAATCCCAACAAATTTTCTAAGCTTTGAGTATCCTGGTAATGAATAACCAAAGTCCCTTTGCCCGCTTTACTGTGTTTAAGCTTCACACGGGTGTTTAAATGATGGGCCAAGGCATCTAAATGTTCTGTGAATAGATGGGCTGTCGTCTCTTTTTTTGTATCAGATTGGTTCTTTCCCGCTTTCACACGTGCAACCAACACCTCTGTTTCACGCACAGAAAGACCTTGGGCCACGATTAACCGGGCTACTTCAGATTGTTTATCCTCATCCAGCATCAACAAACAGCGAGCATGTCCCATATCCAAATCGCCATGTTCTAGCATGCGTCTGACATCGGTCGTTAAATTTAACAAACGCAGATAATTGCTAACCGCCGTGCGTGATTTACTCAACAATTCCGCAATTTGTTGATGAGTTAAGCCAAATTCTTGGGTTAATCGTTGCATCGCGCGTGCTTGATCAAGCGCATTTAAATCCTCTCGTTGCAAATTTTCAACTAAGGCGAGCGCCATGGCTGTTTCATCATCTACTTGACGGATTATCACCGGCACGTCTATAACACCTGCCATTTGGCAAGCACGCCAGCGTCGCTCACCTGCTATGATCTCATATCGATCTCGACTGATTTCACGGACCACCAATGGTTGCAGGAGCCCTTGTTTTTTTATTGAGTCAGCAAGCTCAGTCAATGCATCCTGGTCAAAATCTCCACGAGGTTGATACTTGCCTGGCTGTAAATTGGTGATGGAGCAAGTCGGTTGCGATGGGGCGACAGGACTCAAATCGATGTTTTGGCTGAGCAAGGCCGATAAGTTTCGTCCTAAACCACTACGTTTCACACTCATATATTCACCGTCTGCTGATTTATTAGTTCGGAAGCTAAAACCAAATAAGCGGTGGCTCCGATAGACGTTCTGTCATATTGCAAGGCGGGTAAACCGTGACTCGGTGCCTCTGCCAAACGCACGTTTCGCGGAATCACGGTTCGATATACTTTATCGCCAAAATGTTCTAATAGTTGTTTGGATACATCTGAGCACAATCGGTTCCTTGCATCGTACATCGTTCGTAAAACACCCTCGAGCTGTAAGCGCGGATTGACTGACTTTTGAATTTGTTCCACCGTGGTCAACAACGCGGCCAAACCCTCTAAGGCATAATATTCACATTGCATCGGGATTAGCACAGAATCTGCGGCAACCAGGGCATTCAAAGTAAGGGTATTCAAAGTGGGTGGGCAATCAATGAAAATATACTGATAATTGTTTTGCAATGGTTGGATTGCCTTATGCAAACACGTTTCTCGTTCAGTTTGTTCCATGAGACTCACTTCAGCGACAGTCAAATCAGCATTTGCAGGAATCAGATGTAAACCATTCAGAATATTCAAACAAGCTTGACTGGCCAAACAATCACGTAGCAAAACATCATTGGCAGAATAAACCAATGCATTTTTATCAACACCACAACCCATGGTGGCGTTGCCTTGGGGATCCAAATCAATCAGCAAGACAGATTGGTGATTTGTTGCCAAAGAGGCCGCTAAATTAACTGCGGTGGTCGTCTTACCGACCCCCCCTTTCTGGTTTGCAATAGCAATCACTTTTGCCATAATTCAGTCCTAGATATTTTCAATTATGATACAACAACGCTCACCAGAAACCCCTGCAACTTGGTATGATTGAATTCGATAGGGGTAAGAAATCTCTTGTAATTCTGAAGGTGAGCAACTCCCCTTCATGGCCAACCAGATACCCTCGTTCCCAACCAAATGCGTTGTCCACTTGAGCATATCAGCAAGACTGCTAAACGCTCGGCTTACTACTGTATCAAAACCAACGACTGGTTTGTAGTCCTCCGCGCGCGATTGAACCACTTCCACGTTATCCAAGGACAATACTCGTTTGGCCTCTGTTAAGAAGCGGGTTTTTTTCCCGTTACTATCTAAAAGCACAAATTCTAAATCAGGTTGAGCCAATGCCAGCGGAATACCTGGCAAACCGGCACCGGTACCCACATCAATGATTCGTTTACCGTGTAACCAAGGCATGACGGCCAAACTATCCATGATATGGCGCCCAACCATCATTTGCACATCTCGAATGGCGGTAAGGTTATAAGCTTGGTTCCATTTATGCAAGAGAATTAAATAAACTTCAAGTTTCTCAGCAAGCCCAATATTATCAAGCTCGCGTAAAAGCTGTTGCAGAGGCTCACTCATGCTAGGAGCCGCTGCTTTTTTAATTGAATCAACAGCAACGATAAAGCAGCTGGGGTCACCCCTGATATTCGACTGGCGTGAGCAACGGTCGCGGGCCTGATATGATTTAATTTTTGAATTACTTCTGCTGACAATCCTGAAATGCCGTTATAATTAAATGAAACGGGTATCGGTGTATTTTCTTGCTTTTGCATTTTGTCAATGTCAAACAATTGCCGCTCAATATAACCAGCATATTTGTTTTGAATTTCAACTTGCGCCGCAACCGCTGAAGACACAATTGGTAAATTTAAATCCGCGATGGATTGAAGATGCCCATAATTGATTTCGGGCCGTTTAAGTAAATCATGCGCTCGACAATCATGCTGTAATGGCGTTTCGAGCACGTCATGCAACTCGTTATTGTGAGCCAATCTAACCCAAGTGTCTTTAAGCTTGGCATTTGTTTTTTCAATTGCTTCGCGCTTTTCTGAAAAAGCTTGCCAACGTGAATCAGAGACCAAGCCTAGTTGACGACCTTTTTCGGTTAGGCGCAAATCGGCATTGTCTTCTCGCAACAACAATCGATATTCTGCTCTCGAGGTAAACATTCGATACGGTTCTTGTGTACCCCGGGTTATTAAATCATCTATCAGCACACCCATATATGCTTCATCGCGGCGTGGAGACCATAATGGCTTTTCTTGAATCCACAAGGCTGCATTTAATCCAGCAATCAAACCCTGCGCGGCCGCTTCCTCATAACCGGTTGTTCCATTAATTTGCCCTGCAAAAAATAAATTGGCAAATGGCTTGGTTTGTAAAAATGAAGTTAAACCACGCGGATCAAAATAATCATATTCAATCGCATATCCAGGTCGGGTGATATGGGCATTTTCAAAGCCTTTCAACGTTCGTACAAATTGCATCTGCACAACAAACGGTAAACTGGTTGAAATACCATTAGGATAAACTTCATGAGTGGTCAAGCCTTCTGGTTCGACAAATATTTGATGAGATAATTTATCAGCAAACCGCACCACTTTGTCTTCAATTGAAGGACAGTAACGGGGACCAACTCCTTCAATGACTCCGGCATACATTGGAGATTGATGAAGATTTTGACGAATAATAGCGTGCGTCTCTTCCGTGGTATGGGTAATAAAACAAGGTACCTGCAGTGGATGATGTGACGCGTTTCCTAAGTATGAAAAAACGGGCACAGGTTCATCACCGGGCTGGGGTTGCATTTGACTATAATCAAGTGTTCGGCCATCGATCCGTGGTGGCGTGCCTGTTTTTAGTCGACCGACTGGTAAATCCAATGCTCTCAAACATTCTGCCAGGGCAATGGCGGGTGGATCACCAGCCCGTCCACCTGCATATTGATTCATCCCAACATGAATGTTACCACCCAAGAACGTGCCAGCTGTTAAAACAATGGCTTTGCTGCGCAAGGTTAAACCCATTTGAGTGACCACACCAACCACCCGGTCTCCTTCAAGCAACACATCATCGACTGCTTGTTGAAATAAGGTCAAATTGGCTTGGGTTTGTAATTGAGAACGAATAGCCTGTCGATATAACACGCGATCGGCCTGCGCTCTGGTTGCCCTAACTGCTGGGCCTTTCGAAGCATTGAGGATTCGAAATTGAATGCCAGCTTCATCTGCAGCACGGGCCATGGCGCCATCCAGGGCATCAATTTCTTTGACTAAATGCCCTTTCCCTATTCCCCCAATGGCCGGATTACAAGACATCTGTCCCAATAAATCCAGATTGTGGGTCAGCAATAACGTTTGTGCGCCCATGCGGGCAGCCGCTAAAGCGGCTTCTGTTCCGGCATGACCAGCGCCGATGACAATAACATCATATTGTTTTTCAATGTTCATAAGTTTTCAAAATTGACGTCCTGAAATTTGCCCCCAAGCACTTATGCGCTCAAGATGACGGAGACCCTGGATTATACCATTTTGTAACAACAATTCGTAGCGCAATACCAGGGTCTGTTGACAATTCAGATCTCGACGGCCAGCGACTTGTTCGCGGGATCTATATCGATCTAGTTCAGTGCAATAGTACTGTGCGTTGAACAAGATCTCGCGGGCAAGCAGCGGGAAGTAAGTCTTCTATGTTTGAATTGTCAACACACCCTAAATAACGAAGCTTATCCATCAGCTGGCAGGAAATAATGGGCTGACTGCTGGCTGTGCATCATAATCAGTAACTATGGGATAATTGGTCAGCTCTCTGAATAGAGTGAGATGCTTGCCTGATCTTCTGTTTTGAATCTGAAGCAATAAGGTGTTGTCATCCGGTGCTGCATCACAACAATCCTTGGTGTTCACAGCTGGGATTGCCAACTTTTTGAATTGTTGAAATTCCAGCTCTTCAGCGGGCGTAAAATATGGCAGCGTTTCGCAGCCATCTCCATTTGCACAATGCCACGCTGTAGATGACTTAGGCTTGAAGTATTGATCAATCAAGTAAATCGATAACATGGCACCTGCTATCAGCCCAATCAGCAAAAAAACATACGTTGGCACAGAAAAAATGATAGGCGGTGCAAAAATCAAGAGCAGTATAACCGCTAACGGAACCAATACTCTTAACAAATTATCACGGATGAGCAACATTTTTTTATAATGGACCATCTCCTGTTGCTCACCTGAATCAGCACCTAATTGCAACATATCCAAATACAACTGCTTCATTTGGTAATCAAGGCTTTTCATGTCAAATTCTTTACGCAACCGCTCTTCAGTTTGATCGGGATGGTTAGCATTCAATGCTTGATAACGCTGATTTAAATCTTTGAATTCCACCATCAGTCTGTTGTATTCGCCTGAACTATTGTAAGCATTCTCTGCTGTATGGTTAATACCATCTCGCTCAAGATAGGCTTTGGCTGTTCGCCAGATTATGTTACTCACACACAATCCCGTCGCACCGGCAATCACCACCGCCATCGGCAAACCAAGCTGCAATAAATGCACATAAAACCCGACCATGACACCAAATGACACAAACAACGCAACTGCATAGCAGACATCAGCAAATAAAGCAATGTAATCATAACTCCACCGCTTTTGAAGCTTGTCTTGGTTGGCAAGTAAGAGATTATATTGTCGAATTAAGACATCTAGTTTTTCTATATGTTGTCTGTATTGTGCGTCTTTTATTTGCCGCAAATATAGATCAATCGACTCCATGGCCTTTTTCTTCTTCTGCAAAACAATCACGGCATCATCAGTAGAATCGACTTGTAATACAACGATTTCTTTGGTGCCAGCTTGACCAGGCTGAATCTTCTGTTTTAAGTGATTGAATTTTTGTAATATTTTATCAAACAACTTGTTCAAATCTTCATCATAACTTGCCATTTTATTCTGATGGTCGATCCTCCCATCATGATAACGCAGACAAGCCAATGTTAAGTCCATGCACAACAACAAACCCGTGATCAGATCACCAAGAAACCCGAGAAGCAGAGTACCCGTTAACAAGTAAAAACAAGCAAAATTACCCGTACCCCAAACTTCATCATTTAAAATATCATCACGGCGATCGTTCATATGAGCCATTCGACGGAGTTGAGGCGGAATGACCCTTTCTTCTTCACTCAGCCATTCGTGGTCAAACGCATGGAAAAGACCACCAGATAAGACGATGGTGCCTCGAATCCAGTACAGTATAAAACTAACATAAGCAGCAACGATGGTGGAAGCGAGTAATATCTGATGTCCGCTCAAGACAATAGCCTCAACCAGGGAACGTGTCCACACCCAGCATAAGCGCAACGCATTTCCTTCGCTTGCTTTCTTAATGACATAATCACTGTCTAATTGATCTTTACCTTTTTCTAAAAGGTCAGCCGCGAAACGGGGTAAAAGCGTTTTCACTGCATAACGTCCAAGGATATGCTCTTGGTTTTCAGCATAGGCTAGAATAAGGGCTTTGGTCTTTTCATCAACCGTCTCAAGTGGAATTTGTGGTGCATCGATATTCGTTGGGTGTGCTTGAATTTGAAAGCCAAATGGCGTGATAACTGAATAACTAATTTTTCCATTGCTAACAGATAAATAGATTTTTCCCTTTTGCATTTTGTCCGGTGAACTGACTTGGATATCATATTGATTCGGACAAATTTTTTCCACAAAAGGAATTGGCTGCTTCAAAGCTTCAAGACAGGTTTGATAACGATCCATGGCTGACCCAATCTTTTCGACAAGACCTTCCCCCACCTGATGCTTTAGTTCCTCTATCTCGAGATGGGCTTTCCTTAAAGCAACATGTTGAAGTAAACGAGCGCACTTTTCAATCTTGACGAAGTTGCGAATCAGCTCGGTTTCTTGACTACGAATAACGCCGATATGATCTTTGGCAGCCTGAAATTGCGCCAAATATTGATAAAGGGCAAAACGTAACTCCTGTTCAAGTGCTAAGCTTTGTCCTTGATTTAAAACTTGGGTTTTGACATAGGTTGTTCTTGCTATTAAAGCAGCATAATTGGTTAACGCTTCTTTTCGAAAGATGCGTTTATCGAATATGGCGCCAACAGCTGCACGCGACTGCTCACTACCACGCTTTCCAGGAAATCGCCACGGTGTCATTGGGCTATCAGTTTTGAAAGCAAAACATTGCTCAATGAAACTATCAACACTGTTTCGCTGGCTCTTTGTCAATGTAGCATAGGAATAGTGACTGAATATTTCATGCCAAATGGTTGCTTGACTACCTGTGGAGGGGCTCTTTTTTTTGATTTTTATCAGCGGCATTTGTTTCCCCCTTTACTTGCTTCTTCTGCAAGCACCCCAGTGTGTGTTATTTGTTCTGTGAATAAGCATAGCCTCCAAGGCAATATCCACTCTGTCCTATTTTACATCATTAATGGTTTTGTGTAAACAATTATATTGTTGGCGAAAAACCAAAATATAGGGCCTGTTGACCCTAACTGTTTAATTGAAATTAAAATATTTGGGTCGTGGCCGGACATGCCGTCATTAACAGGTGTTCAGCGCCTATTGAACACACACAGATGCGTCCTCGCTCATGCACACTCAAGCGCATCACGGTGAAGAGCGATTCAGTAACTGAGCAACGCCCAGTCTAAACTGTCCAAAAACCAAGATTCTTGAGATTTGTTGATTCTGATTTAAATACAACACACCACTTTTATCATTCACACCCAATGCAGGAAACAATAACAACTGATTCAACTGGGTTGATAAAGCGTAACTATCCATGCCTAAAGCATAAAGCCGGTTATAACTGTTAAATTGTTCAGGCCAATGATGATTTCCCATTTGATGTGAAAATACCCAGGGCATATCACAGAAAATAATGTTATTGAGATCACGGTCTTTCTGGGTATTTATAGTACCAGAGTATACGCTTGATGTCGCGTAAACCGGGACATTGCCGGCATAGTAATAGCGTAACAACGGCATAATCTGCCGAGCCTTGGTTGGATAAGCGACTAGAAAAATAACATCAAAATCTTGACGCCGCATTGGTTTGACTTCAACATTTCCAGGCTGCTTAACTCGTTTTTTTCGATCATCACTGGCAGATGCTCGGAGCAAATATTGAATGCTAGTGGTCAAATCATCTTGGGGACTGTAATGCAATGTTTCTACTATTTGACCTCCACCTGCGTGCCATTGTGCTGTAAAAGCACTCAATATCTCATCGCCCCACACCCCTGCTGGTACAATAATTAAGGCATGTGAGTAGCCATTTTTACTGGCTTTTACCGCAACTTGTCGGGCTTCGTTGGTTGGAGATAGACCAAACTGATACGCGCCTGCACTCGGTTTGATATCCACTTCATTGAGCAACAGGGTTGGTATAGGGTGTGCCAACTTCGCGATCTCCGTAACTTGGGGCTTACTCAAAGGACCCACCACATAATCTGCACCATCAGCAACCGCCTGCTGATAAAGTAAGTCGATACGGTTGGTGTTGGCATTGTAGAGACGTACCTGAACATCTTGACGTCGGTCACTGGCTTCGTAAGCGGCGATGAAACCATCTTTAATTGCTTGCCCAGGTCCAGCCAAAGATCCTGTGGTCGGTAATAACAAGGCGATCTGCTTTGGTGATGCAAACAAACGTTGGCTGATGCTATCTAAAGAAGAGGGTAGTAGATAATTAGCTGGATGATGTGGGAATTGCAACCGCCAGTGCTCGATATTTTGTAATATGTCTTGTGAATTGACATATTGCTTTCTAGCAACCGCGGCCAGCTGCACCCATCCATTTAGTGCATCGTCACTCGATAATTCTGCGGCCAATGTATCTAATTCTGGCTTAGATAGGGTTGTTAAGGATAACCACAAAACACGCCGATTATTAGACCTGGAAGATTCATCCGGCAGTAAACCATCTAATTTTATTCTTTCTTCTGCCGCTTCAACCGGGTGACCGGTTGCTTGATAGGCCGATGCCAACATCTCATGGTATTGAACTTGAAAATATATTGGTAACCTGTTAACGTCGTGTACATTTGACAAGACCCCAATCGCAGCATTAGGCTGCTCTCTAATTAACGCAACCTTGGCTAATAATAAACTTTTTTGGTCAGCAAGATCATCGGTTAGGGGTCCCAACTGTGATAAAATAGCTGCTCCTTGCCGCCATTGGCCATCATAGATCAATCGACCAGCGGCCATCACCATGAGTGCCTGCTTTTCATGGCCCAACTGATTATCAGCCATTGCCAGATAGGCTGCCGAGGTCATGGTATAAGGACTCGCCAGCGGTTGCTGACCTTTAAACGGGTGCTCAACTGATATTTTGGTGCATTGAGCAAGAAAAAGAGCGCAAATAGCGCAGATTAAAAGCTTAAACATAAACAATATCCCAATTCAAGAACGCAGAAGGATAAACCATGAAGGCGACTTCGGCAAGAACAACTGGAACACTTTTTGTCATTGCCACCCCCATTGGCAATCTAGAAGATATCAGTATTCGCGCCCTCAATACGCTAAAAGCGGTTGATATCATTTTAGCAGAGGACACCCGCCATTCCCGGCAACTATTAACGACGTTCGGCATTCAAAAACCGCTCATTTCTTTACACGCGCACAATGAAGAGGGTAAAACTGAATCAATTATATTAGCATTGTTGGCGGGCAAATCATTGGCGATGATAAGCGATGCTGGGACGCCTTTAATCAGTGATCCAGGTTACCCCTTAGTTCATTCGGCTCGAGCTGTTGACATAGATGTGGTTCCCATTCCAGGACCTTGCGCGCTAATTACCGCTTTATCAGCCGCCGGGATCCCTGCGGATGCCTTTAGTTTTTTTGGTTTTTTACCCGCTCGATCATCAGCAAGACGCGCCAAATTGACCGCACTGACCTCTATTGAGCATACCCTGATATTTTATGAGTCGACCCATCGCATTTTAGCTTGTATAGAAGACATTGCCGCCATCTTTGGTGAGGCTTGCAAGCTTGTTTTGGCAAAAGAACTGACCAAGACCTATGAGCAGTTCATCACCGGGTCAACGGTTGATGTGCGTCTTTGGTTGTCCAATGATTTAAACCACCAGAAAGGGGAATTTGTGTTAATGATATCCCCAAGACAGGTTCACTCCGCTGTGAAATGTGATACAACTATTCTAGATCACTTACTTAAAGAATTACCTTTAAAACAAGCAGTAAAATTAGCTGCCCAGATAACTGGGCAGCCCAAAAATGAACTTTATAAACTGGCTCTAAGAGGTTAGACTATGCTAGCATTTATTCGATACACCATCCTTGCCATTTCGATGATGACAACCATCATCTACCAAATATCCTATGCCGCAGCACTAGGACACATCACTGTCATGGATCCAATCTTAGGACCTCGTGATATTGTTTACGAAAAAATTGATGGCTATGGTATCGCTGAGGGCGATATTATCATTCAACAATTAGCTAAACCAACAGAAGAAAACAAACAAAAACCACAGGCACTCATTCTTTTGAAATTAGGTGGGGCACGTTGGTCACAAGGTATTGTCCCCTACGAAATGTCCAATTCTTTGCCGCTACCCAGCAAAATCGCAATTTTGGAAGCCATGGATACATGGCAACGAAGCACCCATATCAAATTTGTTGAAGTCGACCCCCATCGGGAATATGCCGATTATTTGGCTTTTGTTCCGGGCTCAGGAACAACTTGCTCGTCTTTTGTTGGAAAGCAGGGTGGCGCACAAGTGGTTATCCTTGCTAGTCGTTGCGCAACCATGAATATTGCCCATGAAATTGGTCATGCCTTAGGCTTGTGGCATGAACAATCTCGCGGCGATCGTGATAAATACATCCAAATTGTCTGGGACAATATTGATGAAAATTATCTTTATAATTTCAATCAACATTTATCTGACGGTCAAGATTTTGGCGATTATGATTACCAATCGATCATGCATTATACCGCCTATGCTTTTTCAAAAAATGGGGAGAGAACCATTGTGCCTTTACAAGATAACATCGAAATTGGACAACGTGATCACCTGAGCAACAAAGATATTGCCGCGGTGAACGCGATGTATCCTGGTTTCAATTAACGGGTCAACTGAAGCAATGACACAGGGACGACAGTAAAACATTGTGCAAAGGTGTGATTAGCATCATTTGACAGATGCAGTAAAATTTTCTATCATTGCCGACTTATTAAAATTGATTGATGGATTTAAAATGAAACGTACTTTTCAACCAAGTAATCTAAAGCGTAAACGTGATCATGGATTTCGGGCGCGCATGGCAACACGTGGCGGTCGTTTGGTCATAAAGCGTCGCCGTGCTAAAGGCCGTAAGCGATTAACTGCTTAAGTGCAAAGCTTTGATAAATCTAAACGGCTGTTGACCAAACAAGAGTATGACCATGTGTTTAGTCAAGCACAAAAGATTTCCATCCCGTATTTTATTGTTTTGTTTCGTAGCAACACCGTAGGCCATGCAAGGCTGGGTATGGCCTTGTCTAAACGAATGATAGCAAAAGCGCATGACAGGAATAGAATTAAAAGGATGGTGCGTGAATCGTTTCGTAAGATGGTTACCTTGTCTTCTGTTGATATCATCATATTAGCTAAGCCAGGGATAGCAAAGGTGGAAAACACGATTTTGAAAGATAAATTGTTACAAGCTTGGAATAAATTGTGAAACTGATTCAATGCATGATTAAACTGTATCAATCTATAATCAGTCCGTTTATCGGTTCCAACTGCCGTTTTTATCCCAGTTGTTCACAATATACATCAGAAGCCCTGGCCAGATTTGGTACAATTAAAGGCTTGTGGTTAGCTAGTTGTCGTATATTACGCTGCCATCCCTGGGCCAATGGCGGCTATGATCCCATACCAGAAGAAGAGAAGATTTAATGGACATTCGACGTGTTGTTTTATATGGGGCGCTTGCGCTGGTTGTTTTTTCTCTATGGACAAATTGGCAAACTGAATTCCCGCCAACAAAGCCATCATCACCTGCAGGCTTGATGTTGCCGACCACAAATCGGCAAATATCATCGACCACGCCCGTTCCAGATAATCAGTTACCCGTTGAGCTAAACCAAGTAAAACCACAAACAACAGATGATCGCATCCATGTGAAAACCGACGTGTTGGATTTAACCATTGACCTGAAACACGGAGATGTTGTCAGCGCGAAGTTACTCACTTATCCAGAAAGTGTTAGCGATAAAAACAAACCATTTGCATTGCTGCAAGATAACCCGGCTGTTCAGTATGTTGCAAACAGCAATTTGTTTGTCGTAAAAAACCAACAAATTGAAACCCTTGACATCCCCTTTGTCAGCGAGCAAAAGCAATATGAGCTCTCACCAGATCAAACATCACTGCTGGTCAATTTATCTGGTAAACAATCAGGCGGATTGGTCATACAAAAAGAATTCACCTTCAAAAAAGGGAGTTATTTAATAGGGGTGGCGTACAAAATTTCCAATACCGCGCCAGCTGTTTGGCAGGGATATATGAATACCCAGCTACTACGGAGCTCACCACAAGAAGATAAATCAAGCATGTTCCATATGGGATCATTTACTGGTGCTTCTTACTCAGCCCCGGGACATCATCGTTATAGTAAGCTAACATTCAAAGAAATGGCTAAATCTAACCTTGACATTGAATCGACTGGTGGCTGGGTTGCGATGCAACAACATTATTTTCTGACAGCCTGGATACCCGATATAACCGAAAAAACCCGGTTTTATACCCGTTTTTTAAATAATGATTATACAATTGGCAATGTAAGTCAGGCGATTGTCGTGGAACCCAATACAACAAAAAATATCAAAGCCCAATTATACCTCGGGCCTGAGATCACCGATGTATTAAAACCAATAGCACCTGGATTGGATTTAACCGTTGATTACGGTTGGTTGTGGTTTATTTCGCAACTATTATTCTCGTTGATGAAAACGATTTATAGTGTGGTAGGAAATTGGGGTTGGTCAATTGTCATGGTAACCCTGCTAATCAAACTTGCATTTTACCAGCTGTCCGCTAAAAGTTATAAATCCATGGCGGGTATGCGTAAGCTGCAACCCAAAATGCTCGCACTTCGTGAACGCTATGGTGATGATAAAGCTAAGATGAGTCAAGCCACTATGGAGCTGTATCGGCAAGAAAAAGTGAATCCATTGGGTGGTTGTTTACCTATTATAATTCAAATCCCTGTTTTTATTGCGTTGTATTGGGTTCTCATTGAAAGTGTGTCGCTGCGCCAAGCCCCATTTATTCTATGGATAGCTGATTTGGCAGCACCAGATCCCTATCACGTTTTGCCTATCATGATGGGATTGACCATGTTGATTCAACAAAAACTAAACCCTGCGCCACCGGATCCAATGCAGGCTAAAGTCATGATGTTTTTACCAGTGATATTTACGATTCTCTTTTTGAATTTTCCTGCTGGCTTGGTTTTATACTGGACAGTCAATAATAGTTTATCCATTTTGCAGCAGTGGTATATCACACGAAAATATGGTGAAACCACGGCTCCTAAGAAGTTAGCATCTGTGAAATAGATGGACACCATTGTCGCCATTGCCACTCCACCCGGACGCGGTGGGGTTGGAATCATTCGACTATCCGGACCGCGTGCTTATGAACTCGGTTTAAAAATATCGGCGCGTAATCAACTAACCCCCCGTTTCGCCCATTACGGTGCTTTCTATGATTTAACCGGTGAGCTCATCGATGAAGGCATTCTGCTGTATTTTAAAGCCCCGCATTCGTTTACTGGCGAGGATATCATTGAAATCCAGTGTCATGGCTCACCTATTGTCCTTGATCAACTCATACAACAATGCCTGGTCCATGGAGCGAGGGTTGCTAAACCCGGGGAATTTACAGAGCGAGCTTTTTTGAATGATAAAATTGATCTAACGCAAGCAGAAGCGATTGCCGATCTCATTCAAGCCTCTTCATTAACTGCCGCAAGAATGGCAATCAAGTCACTGCAGGGCATTTTTTCCCAAAAAATTGATCACCTGAATCAGCAGATGATTCAGTTACGCTTATATGTTGAAGCGGCAATCGATTTTCCAGAGGAAGAAATTGATTTTTTAAATGATGGAAAAATTGCAGCCAAGTTAAGTGATATTCTAGCGGACTTACTTGCACTCGAGCAAAGCGCCACGCAAGGGGTCATTATCCGAGAAGGATTATCCGTAGTGATTGCGGGTCGCCCCAATGCTGGAAAATCAACTCTCATCAATCAGCTGGCCGGGCGAGATGTTGCCATTGTCACTGAGCTTGCCGGAACCACGCGCGATGTGATCCGTGAGCATATAGTCCTTGATGATATTCCGATGCACATCATTGATACTGCTGGTTTAAGAGAATGCCATGATGTTGTCGAGCAAGAAGGGGTTAAACGCGCCTGGCATGAATTAGGTTTGGCAGATTGCGTACTTCTTGTGATCGATGCTAACGTAGATGAACATGATGCAGAACTCGATGATTCAATCGCAGCAAAATTGCCAGCACAAGTTCCAGTTATCCGCATCTATAATAAAGCTGATACCTTAAAAAACCCGCTCACCCACTTGCTATCAAAGCATGATGTCTTGATATCTGCCAAATCCGGCAAAGGAATACCTAGTTTAATTAATAAAATAAAAGAGGTCGTCGGTTTTCAACCGACAGAGGGCCAATTTTTAGCTCGCAGAAGACATATTGAGGCATTAAACCAAGCAAAAAACTTGATCCTGTCGGGGCAGAGTCAATTAAAGACCCATCGGGCCGGGGAATTACTCGCTGAAGATTTACGTCTGGCCCACCAGGTGTTAAGTGAAGTAACAGGGGAGTTTACTTCTGAGGATTTACTTGGAGAAATTTTTTCCAATTTTTGCATTGGGAAATAGGCAACCTATCTGAGGTTTTTATAGCCCAAATCGAATGCTACGGCATATGTAAAGCATTGTAACTATTCAGCACCTTTCAAGGAAATGCCATATTTGGCGCATCTTAAACTAAAATTTTTCTGAAAGATGCTCACATACCGATGTTTGCTGCGCTTTTTAAGAAATCTTTGCTTTCAACCTGAACCCAAATCTGACGTTACCGGGCGTCAAGATTTGTGGTGAATAGATACAAAGCATCTACCTAAAAAGAAGAACCAAACGAAGATCTGCCGCCAGGCATTTTTTCAACTGGAAAATCTTCCAGATATCGAGTCTTTGGCATGCTGCTCATGCTAAGCAGGATGGCGTTATTTATTTGTTCTAGTAAAAGCATTTTCATCCCAGGAGCCATTTGAATCGGGAGAACAACATAAAATTTTGTTAATGGCTCTTGAGGATCAATTGTAAACCCAAATTTCTCAAGGTCATAGCGAGTTTCACTCTTATTAGTATTAATGGCTTCAATCGGTGGGGGGCACGATTTTGTGCGACGCAAAGAAGTCCTTGCCTCAAATCGTGAGGTGTTTTGTAAGGTTTCTTCTGGCAAAAACAAACTCAACCCTCTTGATTTGGGATCAATTCGTGGACTAAAGACACTCCTGTCTCCCGGTATCTTTGTATTTTTTACAGCCGCTGGATTCACAGGACCATGGTCAAATTGTATCGGCGAATGAGCCAACCTCTCTCGTTCAAAGTCTATGCTGACCCAATTGGCGACATACTCAGGATTATCGACTTTCAATGCCAGCGGATGAGCAGATTCATCTAGGATCTCTCGAATAAAAAAATCATGGCTTACTTTAAAAATCTTGGGTTGTTTACCTGGATAAATGATGTCATTAACCTCATGTTTAGCTGCAATATAATAAATAGCTGGACATTCAGTTTTAAGGTAGCCCCGTGAACGAATTATTAGAAGATCGTTTCTTTGATTTTCATCCGTCAATGCAATCAAGGCGGAATCCATCGGATGAAAGGGACGACTTTTAACTGCCTTTATATGAGCAGTTACGCTGTCGGTCAAGGCCTCTTCTAAAACGGGGCTACTCTGATATAAACTGGTAATATCTTCTCGATTTTTTGAATAAAACTCTGAGCTTGCTATCCATTGCTGCCAGCGAAAAAATTGGATAGGTAGGTTATATTCACTTGTCTTGGCATTCATGGCTGAAATCCAATCCGATTTATTTGGAAAATTGAATTTAAACAGGCTTACACTGAAACTCGAAATACGTCTTTTGATAGGGGATAAGAGATAAGGAAGATTTTCATCCAGATACTGATCGCCTTGGAGCTTGGCCTTTGCAATCAGTTCTACTTGCTCCTCTGGACTGATGGTCAGACCGCGCCAATTGTTGGAATGTGGCTCGTCTGTGATGAGGACTTCAACTTTATTATAGCAGCTCATCGCGAACTCTAATAAGGCGGCAAGATACTCCCCTTGACACCGACGATTACCGTGAATACTGAGAAGCAATAAACCAACTGGTTTTTTTTCCGACACCGAAGTTGAGAACTCGCCAGAACTTCCATGAATACGCTTCGCACGTAGGATTCCATCCTGAGGACCTTTTATTTTTGTTTTCGTTTTCGTTGTTTCCATGTTTGTTAGCCTATCGGTTGGTCACCATTTTAAGAATTAATTTTGTTCTTCTTGACACTATTTTAACATTGTAAAATATGGTTTATAATCATGCACCTAAAATTGGTATGCATCATACTATATTATCTCATATTGGTGAACTATGGATAAAACCAAACCAGAAGATGAAGAAAATTCGTTCACTCCAAAGGACAAGGAGATTGCTGAACTGAAAAAAATACTTGATACGAAAGAGGCGCTATATCGAGAATCATTGCAACAGACTCGACAATATTATGAAGACATTCTATCGCTAATGCCAGGACATGTCTATTGGTTAGATCGAAATAATGTTTATTTAGGTTGCAATGAGATTCAAGCAAAGCAAGCTAGGTTATCTAGTAGACAACAAATTGTCGGATTGAGGAATGCAGACTTACCATGGAAAGATCAAGCTGAAGAACTTGATATTTTAAATACGATGGTCATGGAGAGTGGCGTTTCCGAGTCCAAAATTGAGTATGCGACCATGGCCAATGGTGATGGGATATATTTTTCACAAAAAGTACCCTTACGCAACTCTCAAAATGAAGTAATTGGCGTTCTGGGGGTGTCGGTTGACATCACTGAGTTAAAAAGAGCTGAAGTTGAACTGGTGCTGGCTAAAGAACGTGCTGAAGAAGCAAATCGCTCCAAGACAGCATTCATAGCAAACATGAGTCATGATATCCGAACCCCGCTTTGTGGTGTTGTCGGGATGTCTAAATTCCTTGAAGAAAGTATCACCGACCCAGAGCATAAGCTTTATGCAAAGTGGATCAATGAGAGTGGTGAGCAGCTTTTAAGCTTGCTGACTGGGATCTTAGACGTGGTTTCATCGGAAAGCTCCGGAGAGTCGTGCTTGTATGATGAGCCTTTTGATCTGTTGTTATGCATAGATGAAATCATGCGATTAGAACGCCCAACCACGCTACTTAAAGGTATTGAACTGAACGTTGAAATAGACAATTTAGTTCCACAATTTGTTTGCTGTGATCGAACCAAACTTCATCGTGTTTTATTAAATCTCTTGGGAAATTCAATCAAGTTTACTGAAAAAGGGCATGTGACTTTACAGGTAAAATATCTGGGAACTGAAAATGATACAATTCAACTACAATTTTTAGTCATAGATAGTGGTATTGGTATTCCAATCGAGCATCAGAAAGAGGTATTTACTCGCTTTTTTCGGGGTAGTTCATCTTATGAGGGCGTTTATTCAGGTCATGGCATCGGGTTACATATTGCTCAATCATATGTTGCCATGCTTGGTGGGGAGTTATCGTTTACCAGTCATCCGAATCAGGGAACGACTTTTTATTTTGATATATATGTACCGGCCCATTCTAATGACAAAATTAGTATTGCTCATCCGAAAAAAGAGCAAAAGAATCAAATAAATATGCCTGATAGGTTGATACCCCCGTCCGCAGATAGTCCACAGCTGCTATTGGTCGAAGACAACACCATTGCGTTACGAATTGTTGAGCTGATAGCAACCAAGGCCGGGTGCCATTTCACCGCCGTCATGGATGGTATCAAGGCCCTAGAGCTTGCAACCAATCACAACTATGACTTAATCATTACAGATGTGGGTTTACCTGGACTCAGTGGTAGCGATCTAACCCATAAAATTCGTGAATGGGAAAAAGCAAATCAGTTGTCACCCATCCCGATTATTGGACTAACTGCACATGCCCAGGCTGAGGCAAAGCAAGCGTGTATCGATGCAGGTATGAATGCTGTCTATTTGAAGCCGATACAGTTAGACGTCATGTTGGCCATTATTCATCGATTTTGTAAAAAGAAATCAAAGATATATGAAGCTGAAATAGCAGAACCAGCAGAAGAACCCTCAAAAATATTACCCAATCTGTTCAAATTAGACAAACAGCCTCTCATTGATATCAAGCATGCACAAACACGATTGGGAAGTCAAAATTTGCTGTGTGAAATGTTATCCCTCATGGCTCAACAGGATATTCCACATCATATTACGTTGCTAGAAAACGCTTTTTCAGAAACAAACTGGGATGCCATTGAAAAACTCGCGCACAAACTAAAGGGAGGAGCCATGTATTGCGGAACATTCAAAATGCAATTTGCCTGTCAATATTTGGAACGGGCCTGTAAACAAGGCCAAAAAAGCCTTCTAGAACCCTTATACACACAACTCTTATCCGTTATGATGGAAACCAAAAAAGCTATTCTTCAGGTATTAACGAAGGAGTTAGTTTAAAACTAATTGGGTAGTGGACACATGCTTAACCAGCATGAAAGCCATGAAATATTAGAAAAAACATGTTAGATTAAAACATGAGGATTTAGAGACCGGGATGGAGTTCTGGATGTTAAAAAAAATCAAAGGATTTTGGTTAAAAAACGCTAAATTCAACCTACAAGCATGCTATCTCCTCATCGGACTTTTCCTTAAAAAAAACATGCCCTTGCATTTGCTCGAAGTCAGCTGCCCTAAAAATGCACCTTTCTCGTTGAAATATATGCTTTCTAGGAAAAAAAAGAAAAATCAAAATATTATATTAATTTTTCACAGTTTAAATGGAGATGGCAATAACGACAAACGTGTTCAACAGCTAGCCAATGTAATTTCAAAATTAGGTTATGATGTCTATTTGCCTCATTTTTCTATGACCGCAAACCGGTTGATTCATCCTGAGTCATTGAGTCATATTATCTATTTTTTAACTTGGTTTTCTAAATCTATCCAAAAACCGTTTTCAATTATTGCGCCTTGTTTAGATGGTACTTTATGCCTGGAAGCAATAACCGAAGAAACCATTAAACCAATGGTTAATAGTATTTGCTGTATTGGTAGCAGCCATTCATTTGTTCAAATCGTGAGGATGGCGCTCGAATATCCACCAGAGGATCCATTCGCGCTTTTGGTTATTTATCATGTGCTTTTGCACCAAACAAATGAACTGACTCCTAATTTGTTTCAAGCTTTTTCTACATTATTTATACGCATTGAAGCAAATGAGAGTTTGTCTGATGAGGACATCCAGCATTTATCAAGTCAAGAAAAAAAATTGATTAAAACGGCACTCAGTCCAACTAAAATTAAACGGCATTGTAGCAAGCTAAAAAAAGAAATAGAAGCACTTGAAATTCGGCCAAAGTTAAATCTTGTTACAACCCCTGTTTGCTTGCTGCACGGTCATAAAGACCCCGTCATTCCTACCGAATGTATTCACGAGCTAGTTAAAGGCCTAATGACAGCGCCACATTATGCGGCAATTACGCATTTGTTAGATCACGGCAACGTCCAATTGAGCACAAAAATAGTTCGAGAAGTGATAACGATTGTTAAAGCACTATCATTTTTTTTCAAACATGCATCGCTAGGGCCATCATCCTGCGGCAGTTGAACCTTCAGCGCGTGTTTTCAATAAATTTTATATTATCTTAAAAAACTGGGGCTGTTGACAATTCATCTTTTGAAAACCGACGTCTCGCGACTTCTTCGCAAGATCCAGAGATCTTGCTTTATGCGAAAGCTAATTACACAGAAATAGTTCATGGCGGATCGGCAAGCCGCAGGACGAATTGTCAACAGACCCTAGACTTATCCAATAATTGAAGAGCCTGAATCAACATACATCACTTGTCCGGTGATATCCATGCTTGCGTCGCTAACCAGGAATGCCGCTAGATTCCCTACTTGTTTAATATCAACCAAGCGATGCAAAGGCGAGCGCTCTTTTTCCGCTACAATGTATTGTTCAAAATGTGGGATTCCGGACGCAGCACGCGTTTTTATCGGGCCTGGTGAAATTGCATTTACCCTTATATTTTGAAGACCCAATTCATGTGCAAGATAACGAACCGTTGCCTCTAGCGCCGCTTTGACCACGCCCATTAAATTATAGTTGAATATGACTTTTTGACCGCCGTAGTAACTCATCGTTAGAATACTACCTCCTTCTTTCATCAAAGGAGCAGCATACTTTGACAACCGAATGAGAGAGTGACATGAAATATCCATCGCTTGCATAAATCCTTCTTTGCTGCAATCAATCAATCTATTTTCAAGATCACTTTTAGAAGCAAATGCCATTGAATGTAACATGAAATCAAGCTTACCCCATTTGCTTTTGATTTCATCAAACAAAGCAACGAGCTCCTCCTCTTTTTGAACATCACAGGGGAGAATAATAGGAGACTTCAATTTCAAGGCCACAGGGCGCACGAAAGGTTCTGCTTTTGCATTTAGATAGGTCGTTGCAAGCTCGGCCTTGGCTTCACGAAACTTTTCCGCACAACCATATGCAATACTGTCCTCGTTCGCAATGCCCAGTACCAGACCTTTTTTGTTTGTCAGATCGACAATCATATAACCACCCTTTGTTATCCCATCATGTCGATACCCATTCTTCCTGAAGGCTTTCGCAAACCACCCGTGCAACAAGCGTCCGCATGGAGAGCTCCATCGATGGGTTCATGCGTATTTGCGAAAGCTTTCAGAGCCGGAACCACTCATCATGTGCCTTTTACCATGGTAAGCATGACCGGATACGGCATAATAACGTGAATAATACCAAAAAATTGCAACACATAGATAAATAACACAATAAACACCAACACATTCAACAAGCTCTTAATCATGGGTGCCATTGGAATGTATACGTTAATAAGGCCAAGTACAATACCCGCTATGACAATCAGAATAATTAAATTTAATAAAGTCATTACTCAATTCCTTATAAAGTACAATCACCCTTTCATTATATACCCATCGGACCTGAAGATGCGAACTATGCAAGTTTTAAGCGTTGAAAATTATCATTAATGCGGCACCTCATAATGTCTAAGTACAAGCCGATATTGTCAAAAAATCCAAGGATGGCTTCTGTAAAGTCAGAAAA
>DAIDKT010000109.1 GCA_027449905.1 Legionellales bacterium | reverse complement strand
TTTTCTGACTTTACAGAAGCCATCCTTGGATTTTTTGACAATATCGGCTTGTACTTAGACATTATGAGGTGCCGCATTAATGATAATTTTCAACGCTTAAAACTTGCATAGTTCGCATCTTCAGGTCCGATGGGTATATCTAATAATGAAAAAGGTAAAAGGCTCTCGGAATCAAATCCTGCGTACCGTTTAGATGTATAACTAAATAGAGACCTCTCTTCTCGATTATCATAATCAAGATAACTGACCTCCGCTTCCCATTTACCTTTTCCACCAGGGGTTGATTTGATAAGCAAATGTCCTATTCTTGTGATCGACTGTTGGCGATACCTCCCCTGTATCCTAAAATCGCTTGTCCCATAAAGAACATCAGGGGGAATTGCGCCATCGGTGAGTTCTTCAGGCTTTAATTTATGCGTATTTAAGAATAAGCCCGGGAAAGGCTTTGCAAATTCCTCAAAAGCGTCTTTTCCATTTACATATTCGAAATTTTGTCTTGCCATCTTCTCTGCGTCCTCATAAATAACATTCTGTCTATTATATTAGACTAATTGCTCAAATTAGCCAACTTTACCCCATCATTACATCGGCCGTGACAATAAGCTTCCGATCAACATCAGTTGATACCAGCTAGGCAGTATTCAACTTCCTTGGGAGTAACAACCAATAGTGTCCTGGGTTTCTGATTTTGGTTGCAATGGCAGTGGCTTGCTCCCCTTCCCCCATATAAATATCGCCCCGGACCATGCCTCGAATCGATCCACCCGTATCTTGGGCTATCATCAGTCGATTGAAAGGTTTCGTGGCATGAGATTCTTCATCATAAATCGTGGTTGTTAACCACAAAGGCACGCCCATGGGAATCCATTTCCTATCAATGGCCAACGAATATCCAGCGCTTAGTTTGACTCCTTGACCACCCATCACCAAATTTTCGGGGATTTGCCTAAAAAAGACAAAGGATTTATTTTGATTAATTAAAGGTCGAAGTTTTTCCGGATGCTTTTTAAAGAACGATTGAATATGCGAAACAGATGCCTCATCAGCTGACATATACCCCTTATTGATTAAAATAGTGGCCAGTGAGCGATATGCTGCTCCATTGGTTGCATCATAACCAACAACCAAACGGTCGCCTTTTTCAAGTTGGATGACACCGGAGCCTTCTGTTTCCAGAATTAAGCGATCGACTTCATTATTTACCCAGGCAAGTACCTTTGTTGACTTCGCAATCGCTCCTTCATTGATTTCAGCACGGGTATAAAATGGAACCATTTTTTTAGAAACAACATGGCCAATTATTTTTTTATGTGGCAAATCCTGGCTGAACGACGGTAAATGGGCTGTCAGCAAATTTGGTGGGACAGCGTAGATAGGTACGGAATAATGCGATGATTTATGTAAACTACCTTTGATTAACGGCATATAATATCCCGTAAATAAACCGTTTACGGGTTTACCTTGCTGGAACTCGACTGGGACAAACCAAGTCTGAAAAAAAGATTGGATTGCAACTTGGTCTTCAATATCCACTTTAGCAGCCGCCTGACAAGCTGGGTACCAATCTTTTGCTTTTAATGAAATATAATGACTACCCACTAAATCATTGGGGTCTTGTTTTAAGAAAGCATGGCAAGACACTTGAAAGGCAGAGAAAGATTTTTTTAGGCTGACTTGCCCCCAGCTTGGCAATTGTGCATAGTCACCTAGTTTGAGTTGAACACCATGTGATGATGAAGGCAAAGATGGCATAGATAAAGGTGGGGCTGTATGAACAGGCGATGCCGGTCTTATAGGCGCTACAGCAGAATGCGTCTTATCAACACGCTGAGGCTGCCTAAACAAACTAACGGTCTGAATACAAAAAATCACTGCAACCAGAATGTAAAGTGTGTGTTTTTTCATAGTTTGTGCATTTTAACACCAAACAATCAAAAAAACAACTGGCGGGCTGTTGACAATTCATTTTCTGATGCTCATTGTCCCGCGACTTGTTCCTTGATCCAGAGATCTTGCTCAATGCACGTCACTATTGCACAGAGATAGATCGAGCTGGATCCCGCGAACAAGTCGCGGGACGTCGAGATCTAAATTGTCATTGCCCTAGCAATATTGGTGTATCAGCAATCACAACGGTTTGGCGCTTCCTGGGTGAGACTCTTTTAGACAAAATAGAACCAACAAGAGGCTGATAAGAAAGCAACTGGGCATCACCAATAATGCCTTTTGATAAGCGGAGACTGCATAGACCGGGACCATATGTACCAATCTCCAATCCGTACTGTGATGCAAAATAACCCCCACCAAGGGTTGAAAAATTGCTCCGCCAATCAATACAGATAAGTTATTAAAACCTGAGGCTGTACCGACCAAATCAGCGGGATTATTATCTCGAATGACCGCAAAACTGACCGTTTGCCCCCCTGCACCAAGACCCAATACAAATAAGATGAAATACATCCAAACAAGATTGGTCACCGGCATATATAAAGTATAAATCGTTGCAGTCAAGCCTAAAACTGAGCTCAATCCCAATGCAAATTTTCGACTGGTTAATTTATCACTTAACCAGCCTAATAGCGGGCTACCAACGCCAATACCAATCCAAATCATACTGCACATCGTTGAAGCAACCAACACCGTAACATGATATTTTTCAGCTAAAAAAGGCACACCCCATAATGCTGCAAATACAGCAATTGGTGTCCATATTGCAAATGCATATGCACCGGTAATCCAAGTATATGAACGACTGCATACATCCAACAAACGATGCCACTCGTCTCTAAGTCGATTAGTCGGCTTGGATTGAGTATGTTGATTGGGAAAATCTCGGATAAATGTCCATAGCAGTATCGCAAGAAAAATACCGATTGCTGCTAAAATAAAACTGGCGTAACGCCAACCGACTTTGTTGGTCAACGTCGCTAAGGGTGCTTCACCACAAATAGCCCCAACAGAACTCATTGCTTGTGCAATACCAGCCAAAATTGCAAAATGCTTGGGTGGAAACCAACGAGATAACAAAACCAGTACACCAATAAATGAAAAAGCCGAAGCCAATCCAATTAAAAAACGCCCTATGCAAGCTGTTATCACGCTTTCTGTAGACGCAAAAAAGAATGAACCCAATGCACACAACAACAAGGCAATTGCCATCAGCTTACGCGGTCCATACCGATCAAATAGCAAGCCTGCCGGCAATTGCATCGGAGCATAAGCATAAAAGTAAAATGCTGAAATAATACCAAAACCCTCGGCGCTAACCCGAAACGTGCGCATCATCGGCTCAGCCATCACGCTCGGCGCAACTTGCAATACAAACTCATATAAATAAAAAGAGGCCGCTAGAAAAAAAATACCATAGGCTCCCTTAGGAACCTGAGAAACAATAGCTGATTTGTCTGTTTTCAATGTTAAACTCACACTTTTTGGATTTAAAAAACTTCTACGTACAAAGCAGTTCAGTATGCGAACCAACGAGCTCCACATTACACCTTATTGTAATTTGCTTTGTCAAGCAGTAACTGCTCGGATGATGATACAGACGCTCGGAGAGCGGTCAGATTTGAGTGCAGGTTGAGATTTTTGATCCGCCCACCGTTGTCTCCCCATCGGTTGCTATTTGACAATAAACTTACATATGGATAAAATGGACATAATTTGATCAAATTAATCCCGGAATATACGATGGAATTTAAATATCGACTGACGCTTTCTATGCTTATATCTTGTCTTTTTTGTCTGCTTTCATCTCATTCAAATGCCAATTCATCTGATTTATTCCGTTTAAAAAAAGCCTATCCCGATCAGATCCGCTCGATTGGCAATCACCGAATTACCTGGTTTGACGGGTCTTCAATGGTTGTCAAAAAAAGTGTCCATCATAAATCCCTTCAAGAAAAGCTCAATTCACCGTCTCTCTATGATCAGCTGACTCAAGGACTCTATATCAAGGGTATTCCAACCAATCTCGCCCACTATGCCCCAACTCGTGATCCTGGACGGATTCGCTATGAGCCATTCTTCTTGAAAATGTATGGTAAAAATGAGGAATCCGTCGAGGCAAATCTCACCGTTATTTACTGGATGCCTGGTATTTTTGGAAATCAGTACCCTTTAAAAGTCACAAGCGTGAATCACGTCGATCAAAAACTAAGACAGATCTCTCGTGATTTAGAAAAATTGGTCCATCAACACCCTGAATATATTCCTTTTTTGGCGTGTCCAGGGGGTACATTTAAGTGGCGTCAGATAGCCCATACGCGACGACTGAGTATGCATAGTTTCGGGATGACGATTGATATCAACTCAACCGCCGCAGATTATTGGCAATGGGAGCTATCAAGCAAGGGTATTCCCTTTTCTGAGACCGGGGTCTTAAAATATAAAAACAGTATTCCGTGGGCCATCATCCCTATTTTTGAAAAATATGGGTTTATTTGGGGGGGAAAATGGCATCATTTCGATACGATGCACTTTGAATATCGCCCGGAATTGTTTGCATGATACACGACACCTAAAATCGCTGGTTTGCGTGCGCCAGTAATTTCGGTCAAATCAACCGGTGTCTGTGTTAGCGCTTTATCTGCCATCCATGCAAACATCATGGCTTCAATATAATCAGGATCAGCACCCAATGACTGAATACTCTCAACCTTCATTCCCGGGAGGTGTGATCTCAATGCCATTAATAAAGCTTGATTATGCACACCACCACCACAGATGAAAACTTGTTTGAACAGAATAGACTGCTGCTGAATGGCGGTTGCAATCAAAACAGCAGTTAAAGCAAGCAGCGTTGCTTGAATGTCAACAGGTTCATAACCAAGACAACCATGTTTTAACATCCATTCATCATCGAAATATTCTTTGCCAATACTTTTAGGTGCGGATAATTTAAAATAAGCATCATTTCGAAAACTTTGCAATAAAGAGTCAATGGTTTTCCCGGATGCAGCCCAGTCGCCCCGTGCATCATATGGTTTTGCTAAATTTTTTTGGATCCACCGATCCATTAAACAATTACCGGGTCCGATATCATAGCCCGATGCTTTTTTGTCTTTAGTTAAACAAGTGAGATTGGCAATTCCTCCGATATTAACAATGGCAACCGATTCATTGAGGTGGGCAAACAGGGCTTGATGATATAATGGCGCGTATGGGGCTCCTGTGCCACCAATGACCAAATCACGCGTTCTAAAGTCGGCAACAACGGTCATGTTGGTGAGCTCAGAGATGGTATGTGGACACGCCAATTGGATGGTATACGGAACATCAGCCATCGCATCATGCGCAATAGTTTGACCATGACTACCAATCGCAATGACCTCGCTGGGATCTATTGAATAACTGCTCAATAACAAGTCAACAGCTGCCGCAAATTCACGACCTAAAATCGTATTTAATTGACCAATACTCGCCAATGAATGTTCATTCTTAGATAAAAAATAAGCCAAATGTTGACGTGCTTCGTGACTGTATGGCCGTGTGGTCCCGGCAATCAACTGATGGGTCGTAACATCCATCAATGCAGCATCAACACCATCCATGCTTGTACCAGACATTAAACCAATATAGGGCTTCATTTGCTCACTCCAAAACAACGATAAAAATTAGCGGTGGTGGCATTCGCGATGGTTTCATAATCCAGTTGGCGTAATTGAGCTAACTGATGGGCAACGTGTTTTACCAGAGCGGGGTGATTTTGTTTGCCACGAAACGGTACTGGTGCCAAATAAGGTGCGTCTGTTTCAATTAAAATACGATCCAGCGGTACTTGTTTGGCAACTTCTTGAAGCAAGCTTGCATTTTTAAATGTAATAATACCAGAAAAAGAAATATAGAAATTTAAATCCAATGCACGTTTTGCAATATCCCAACTTTCAGAAAAACAGTGCATGACGCCACCAATTTGATCCGCTCGTTCATCAATCATCACTTGTATCGTATCTTCCGCTGCTTGCCTTGTATGAATAATTAATGGTTTTGAGGTTATTAATGCCGCTTGAATATGTGATCGAAATCGCGTGCGTTGTTGTTGCTGTGCTTCGTTAGATTCGGTTCTATAATAATCCAAACCGGTTTCACCAATGGCAATGCATGCGGGATGTTGTGCCAGCACGACCAGTGTGTCGGTATCCGGCTCTTCAACCATCTCTGTATTAGGATGCACTCCAACTGACATGCTTACATTTGGATATTGGTTTACTATCTTTTGGATAGCAGGCACATCATCCAGTTCAACACAAACGCAAAGCATGTGAGCAACACCTGCCGCACTTGCTTCATCAAGTACCAGATCAAGACTGTGATTAAAATCTGTTAAATCGAGTAAATTTAAGTGACAATGGGAATCAATCAACATGCAGATATCCTATCAATAAGCGCTCTAAAACCAAGTTCTGATTCAATGCGACATTTTGGCTAATTTTTATTATTAATGCGCTGATTGTATCCATCTGCTTAAACAACCTAACTGGCGTTTGCTCTTTAGCAAACGGTGACAAAGGCCCATTCATTCTATCACCTAATAAACGATATTCAATCGCTTCCGCGGTTAATAGATACAAAAACCAAACCACGTCCTCTAATTCATATTTCAACCAGTGTAAAGCGATATCACATGGTGTTTGACTCCCTTCTACCAGGTGATTTAGATGGGTTATCAAGGTCAATCGTTCGGCGTAGAGTTTTGCGCGAGCCGTGGATGGTTCATATAATAACGCGATGGACATTGGGTCTTGAGTCGTCGCTTTTGGTGCACGGAATGTGTATTTTTGACATCGGCTTAACACCGTTGCTGGCAGATTGAGATGCTCCGCTATCAAAATAAACGTTGTGTGGCTCGGGGGTTCTTCTAATATTTTCAACAATGCGTTTGCTGCAGCTTGGTTTAACTTATCAGCCGGATCTAAAATCATGAATCGGCGATTTCCGCATTGAGGCGTTTGATAAATATCGAGCTGGAGGGTACGAATTTGATCGATTTTAATGAACCCGTTCGCTGTTTCCGGTTCAATAGCGATCACATCCGGATGGGTTCCCGCGATCGAAAGTTTACACATTTGACATCCACCACAAGCAAGATCAGCTTGTTGGCACAGGGCTGACATGACGAAATGATTAACAAACGAACGAACATCAAGATGACGAGGCCCGACCATTAAATACGCTTGCGGCAATGAATCTTCTTGAATGATGGGTTTAAAATAAGCCCAAGCTGACTCATGAGCTGTCACCGAATCAAATATCGAAGGAGAGTGCATGATTTAATCTGGCGCGAATGTCATTTTGGACAGCGGCCAATGGCTGACTGGCATCTATCAAGATAACATTGTTTAATCTCTGAATTTGTTGATGATACTGGTCATATACATCATGAAAAAAATTTAACGATTCTTGCTCAATCCTGTCCAGCTTACCTCGTTGCAACGCCCGTTCTAAACCTTGTTCTGGTTTGATATCTAAAAAAACAATCCAATCTGGTCGACAATCTTCAACACAAAATAACGACAATGAGTTAATAAAATCTTGGGATATTTTTCTTCCCCCACCTTGATAAGCAAAACTGGATAACTCAAAGCGATCTGCCAGCACCCACCGACCTTGTTGCAAGGCAGGTTTGATTACTTGCTCCAAAAGCTGAACACGGGCCGCATAAAACAATAACAGTTCACTGCGGGGATCGAGTGGTTCTTCGACTGGTGATTCTTTGATGATTGTGCGCAATGACTCACCAACAAACGTACCCCCGGGTTCACGCGTCGTGATAAAATCAGTTTGTTGTTCGTTTAATAATCGCTTAATTGTCTTGATAGCCGTTGTTTTACCAGCTCCCTCAAGTCCCTCAACCACAATAAATTGACCGGACTTCATTCGTTGCCCGATTTGATATACGTACGAATGGCTTGTCGTTGCTCTTCATAACTTTTTGAAAAAATGTGGGTACCATCCCCTTTGGTCACAAAATATAAATAGTCAGACGACGTGGGGTGACACGCTGCATCTATCGCTTCTTTGCCAACCATGGTGATGGGGGTCGGCGGTAATCCCCGGTAGCGATATGAGTTATAAGGTGAATCTACTTGCAAATCATCATGGGTCAATTTACCTGTATAAGCTGAACCCAGCGCATAAATCACCGTCGGATCCATCTGCAATGGCATATGATGCTTCAATCGATTGACGATGATACCCGATATCAAGCGCCTTTCTTCAAGAATCGCGGTTTCTTTTTCAAGAATTGAGGAAACAATCAACATTTCATATGGATTTTTATAAGGTAGGCCTGGATCACGTTCGTTCCACGCTTTCATCAAATATTGTTTCAAAAGATCATGGGCTTGCGCTAATAGCAATTTGGCATCGCCACCTGCTGAATACTGGTACTTATCAGCCAAAAATAATCCTTGCAAATGATCGAAGTGCGACACCCGAGCACTCTGATTCCCCCGAATAATTTCCGCTCGTTGGCAATGAATGTCACTTCCAGGGATCCTGGTGATTGTTTGATCGGCGCTATCTGCATGGCAAACTGCATCAAACCAATCGCTTTCTTGGTACTTTAAAAAAGCTGATTTAGATAAATTTTTGGCTATTTGTTCTTGGGTTGTTCCTTCTATGATACTAAAATCCTCTTTTAGGACATCACCCGCTACCACTCGACGTAAAAGCTGTTGGGCAGACTCACCCGGTTTGATTTGATAAACACCTGCCTTGAGCTGCTTGGCAACGCCTTGAATACGAATCACATTTAAAAACACTCTCGCCGAACGTATTAAATGCTGAGTTTGCAAAATTTGAGCAAATCTTTTGGCGGTGAAAGATTTATCGATTCGAAAAATAACATTGTCGTGCTTTGATAACGGCATCGGCTGGAAGTACAACCGATATAAATCCACACTGAAGCAAACAGTGAGTGTTATCAACGTGACCATCAAGAACTTCAAGATGGGCTTTAATGTTTTTTTATAAAGATTTAAATAATAGCGCGCCATTTGTTCCACCAAACCCTAAAGAATTACTCAGTGAATATTGAATTGAACGATACTGTGGTTGATGAGGAACAAAATTCAAATCACAACCTTCATCAGGGTTATCAAGGTTAATAGTCGGTGGTGCAACTTGGTCACGAATCGCTAAGATAGCAAAAATAGCTTCGATGGCACCTGCCGCGCCCAATAAATGACCTGTCATTGATTTCGTTGAGCTGACGGCCAATTGATAAGCATGCTCACCAAAGACGCGTTTAATCGCCTTTGCTTCGTTTTTATCATTTAGATAAGTTGAGGTACCGTGCGCATTAATATAATCAATGTCTGTTGGCAATACGCCAGCATCATCAAGGGTAACCTGCAGCGCGCGCGCCGCTCCGTCGGCATCTTCATCAGGTGCTGTGATATGATAAGCATCGCCCGTCATGCCAAAACCCACTAACTCTGCATAGATTTTAGCCCCACGTTGTTTTGCATATTCATATTCTTCCAATACCAATATCCCAGCGCCTTCGCCCATAACAAATCCATCTCGATCTTTATCCCAAGGTCTGGAAGCTTTGGTTGGTTCATCATTGCGTTTAGATAAGGAACGAACAGCGGAAAATCCGGCAAGACAAAGCGGTGTGTTGGTCATTTCAGCACCACCACAGACCATAACATCTGCATCACCATAGGCAATCATTCGTCCAGCAAGACCAATATTGTGTGTTCCTGACGTACAAGCGGTTACAACGGCTATGTTGGGTCCTCTTAATTGATATTTGATTGAAATCTGTCCAGCCAGCATATTAATGATACCGGATGGTATAAAAAAAGGGGAAACTTTACGTGGACCACCAGACATCAGGCGTTCTTGGTTGTTGGTAATGGTTAGAATACCACCAATACCCGCACCCACCGCCACCCCAGCCCGTCGAGACAGGGATTCATCCATGACTAAACCAGCATCATGCATCGCTTCAGCAGCGGCAACCATGCCGAACTGAGTAAATGGATCCATTTTTTTTGCATCTTTCGCTGGAATAAATGCTTCGATATCTAAATTCTTAACTTTTGCCCAAATTTTAGTTGGGAAATCACGTGTGTCAAATCCTTCGACGGGAATCACGCCACTGACGCCAGCTAAAATATGACGCCAAGATTCATCCACAGTCAGACCAACAGGCGATACCATGCCCATACCTGTCACCACAACCCGTCTTTTAACGAATGGTTTGTTCAAAGTAAAACTCCCCTAATTCTGGATGGTCAAGACTAGCGTCACACATGGTTCAACTAAGAAAGGACTTCCCAACCCGACTGGGGTTGAGATGCCCTCCAGCCTGATTTACGCTTCGTCTTTATTTAAATTTGCTTCGATATAATCAATTGCTTCTTGAATGGTTGTTATTTTTTCAGCTTTTTCGTCAGGAATTTCAGTTTCAAATTCTTCTTCTAACGCCATCACCAGCTCAACTGTGTCTAAAGAATCAGCACCCAAATCATCTACAAAAGATGCGTCATTGCTAAGCTCATCTTCCTTGATACCTAATTGCTCAACAACAATTTTACGAACTCGCTCTTGTACTGTACTCATGGCTTACATATCCTCTTTGGTTTATAAAAAATAAGACCCGAAGTATACCCTGCCCATGACCATCAGGACAAGAGATACATCGACTCGGTAAAAAATCCAGTCTATCTGGTATTGACCGGCGTTCCGACCAAGCTCTTTGTTGGACCAAGGCCCCGCATGTTTCGATGGAACAACGGTCAATGCCACCTATTTCGACTGAAAATATCGAATTTGTATCTATTAAGCACTATTTTGACGCATAGTGCCGAACAGATGCGTGGATTATTAATTAATCGTAAATGCCCAGCTACGTCATCCTGAACGCAGTGAAGGATCTCCAATTGACTTGGTTTGATCCAAATTCGGGAGATCCTTTACTGCGTTCAGGATGACGTGAAATTAATTTGATTTAATTAAAATCAAAATTATCCACAGCATGGGGAGTTACAATTAATCCATATACATACCACCATTAACATGAATGGTTTCACCTGTGATGTAGCCTGCTGCATCAGACGCAAGAAAGGCCACCATTTCGGCAATATCACTCACCTGTCCCAAGCGTTTCATCGGAATACGCTTTAGCAACTCGGTTTTCACCATCTCAGGCAATGCAGCGGTCATATCTGTCTCAATAAAACCAGGCGCAACGACGTTGACCGTGATTCCTCGTGACCCCATTTCTGCGGCCAACGATTTAGAAAACCCAATTATACCAGCTTTTGCTGCCGTATAATTTGATTGACCTGGATTGCCGCTGGATCCAACGACAGACCCAATATTAATAATTCGCCCCCAACGTGCTCGAAACATCGCTTTCAAGCTTGCTTTTGTCACGCGATATACAGAATTTAAATTCGTTTCAATCACGCGAAGCCATTCTTCATCTTCCATCCGTAGCAATAAATTATCAGAGGTTATACCCGCATTATTGACCAAAATAGCCGGTGTTTTTTGTTGATCGGCCAATTGCGTAAACAGATGGTCGATACTATCTTGTTGCGTGACATCTAGCACCAGGCCTTCACCAGCTAGGTTTTCTGCTTGAAAGCTGGCAGTAATTGCGGCAGCACCTTCAACTGTGGTTGCTGTTCCGATAACATAGGTGCCTTTTTTAGCCAACAACAAGGCCGTTGCCTGTCCGATTCCCCGGCTTGCGCCCGTTACTAGGGCTGTTTTGATCTGTACTTGATTCACACTACATCCTCACAAAAGTTGATCATAAGCTTGCTGAACTCTTAATGTTTTATCAATTCTCTTCACCATGCCGATCAGTACTTTTCCAGGTCCACACTCTGTGATGAGTTCCACTCCCTTTTTTTTCATCAACTCAATAGTCTCAACCCAGCGCACTGGTGAGTATAGTTGTTGGGTCAGGAGCGCTCGAATCTTATCAACCGATTCATACATGCTTAAATCAACAGGACTAATAACCGGTATTTGGGGTTTTTTAAATTCAACTTGGGCAAGGGCAACAGCAAATTTTTCTGCAGCTTCTTTTAATAACGGACAATGACAAGGGACGCTAACCGGGATCATTTTCGCCATGCGTGCGCCTTTTTCTTCAGCCAGAGCTATGGCTTTTTCAACCGCTGGTAAATTTCCGGCGATTACAACCTGGCCAATTGCATTATAATTGGCTGGTGTAACCTGAAATTGTCCGGAGCTTGCTTCATTACAAATAGCCGCTACATCTGCATCCGTTAATCCGACAATGGCTGCCATGCCACCGACGCCCAGCGGTACCGCATCTTGCATTAATTGACCACGGGTGCGCACAAGCAGGGCTGCGTCGGTTAGTTTAATGGACCCGGCGCAAACAAGCGCGGCGTATTCGCCAAGACTATGTCCCGCCATCATATTCGGACTAAAATCACAGGTTTCGACCAGCAATTGATAACTCACGACGTCTGCTGTTAACATCGCCACTTGAGTATGAACTGTTTGATTTAACACATCAGCCGGACCTTTTTGTACCAGTTGCCACAGATCATAGCCTAAGCAATCCGATACTGAGGTGAATAAGGCGGTCACAATCGGAAAACGTTCTGCCAACTCACCTAACATACCGACCGATTGCGAACCTTGCCCTGGAAAAACCGCTGCTTGATTTAACATGTTCAAATAAACCACCTTATAACAACAACCCTTGATTCACAAAATCTGTAATTTGATCACGGACCAAATCAACCACCCTGTTTTGAACTTGCAACATGGCAGCTTCTATTGCAAACTGAAAGCCACTTTCCGTTGCATTACCATGGCTTTTGACGACGATACCATTAAGACCTATCAAACTAGCTCCATTATAACGAGCAGGGTCCATTTGCTTTTTTACGTGCTTTAGAACAGGCCTCGCCAGTAAGCCGACTAATTTTGATCCAATATTTTGATTAAATGCTTGTTTTACCGCCGAAATCAATAATCCGGCTAATCCTTCGCTTGCTTTTAAAGCGACATTTCCGACAAAACCGTCACAGACGACTAAATCAACTTCTCCGGAATAAAAATGATCGCCTTCAACATAACCAACAAAATTCATCAATTTACATTCAGCTAACATATGCGCGGTGCGCTTGACTTGATCATTGCCTTTGATTTCTTCCACCCCAATATTCAGCAGTGCAATTTTAGGGCGTTTTTTTCGATCTAAGGCTTCGATCAGCGCTGAACCCATCACGGCAAACTGAAACAAATGCTCAGCACACGAATCAACGTTTGCACCCAAATCAATAACGCGCGTTCTGCCCCGTGCTGTAGGTAACTGAGCAATAATGGCCGGTCTATCGATTCCAGGTAATGTTTTCAGAACATAACGTGCCGTTGCCATCAGTGCACCAGTATTTCCGGCACTCACACAGGCTTGGGCCTTCCCTTCCTTGACCAAATTAATTGCAACCCGCATCGACGAGTCTTTCTTATTTCTCAAAGCGTGGGAAGGCAACTCATCCATACTGACAACTTCGGATGTATGTCGAATCGAAAACTGTGGGTGCTGACGCATGGAAACATGGTGCTTTTTCAAGTGTGTAATAATCTGGCTTTGATCACCAACCAATATCAAATTCAATCCCGGATTATTACGAACAGCACGAACAGCAGCAGGAATCACAACCGTTAAGCCATGATCACCGCCCATTGCATCAACAGCAATCGTGATAGCGTTCACGGGAGTTTACTCGTCTTGTTCTTCGTAGTTGGTGCCAACATCGATCACCTTGCGACCATCATGTGTGTAACCATCTGGTGTCAAATGATGTCGCAAATGCGTTTCTCCTGTTGTTGCATTGACTGATAGTGTCGGTTTAGACAACGCGTCATGCGAACGTCTCATGTCTCGACGGGAACGAGACTTTTTATTTTGTTGTACGGCCATTTTTTGCTCCTAAACTTTTACAGGGTATAAATTTTACAGAGTTTTTACTCATAATCCAAGTACTATGCTAAAATTGAATATCTATCTTACATATTGTTTAACTAAATTATCACAAAAATCAACGTCCTCATGCTTTTCAGGACAAAATAAATGCAAATCATCGGTCAGAATGTCAACGAGATCAATTTCGCTTGTAGCCGATACAATCACGTCATAATCCCCAATCAATCTTTCAGCAACTTCCTCAGACGAACAGATCGCCAATTGATTTTGATGTCGGTAATCATAAGAAAAATCGCCTAAACAACGTTGACAAATAATAACCAATGAACCCATCGTATTGAGGCTGAGCAAATAATACTGCTCGCAGACATCAATTTGCAAGCTCGCCGTTATTTCACAAGGAGGTCGAATAAAACGTGGCAAACGCGACTCGATCAGCACCCGAACAGGCTCACACTCAGTTTTTTTTACGTCATATTTCAGACAAATTTTCATTGAAGATTATACCAAAAAATCAGGGCCGGGGATACACGAGCGTAGAACCCCGTTGCAGTCGCACCCTAAAATTGTCAAAGATGGCGATTATAGCGTAAAATGTTACTCTTGTGTGATATTTAGCTTTGTACACGACAAAAAATAAAAGGCTAGAAATTTGTCGTTCCCGCGAAGGCGGGGATCTACGCTCGTAGCTGCATTATGCCACACAAAAAATAGATTCCCGCCTTCGCGGGAAAGACAGTATCATTTTTGTCGTGTACAAAGGATATTTAGATTGAATATGAAGACAAAAATTATTGTAGGTATGTCTGGAGGCGTTGATTCTTCTGTGGCGGCGTACTTATTGCATGAACAAGGTTATCAAGTTGAAGGCTTGTTCATGAAAAACTGGGAACAAGACGATAGAGTTGATTATTGCGCGGCGGCAGCGGATATGGCTGATGCCCAAGCTGTCTGTGATCAATTGAACATCCCACTGCATCATGTTAATTTTGCTGAACAATATTGGCAACGAGTCTTTTCCCACTTTTTAGATGAATACCAAAAAGCACGAACACCAAATCCTGATGTTTTATGCAATAAAGAAATCAAATTCAAAGCCTTTCTTGAACACGCATTAACCCTCGGCGCCGATTATATTGCCACCGGCCACTATGCGCGAGTTAAAACCCAACAAGGAGTTAACTGTTTACTTAAAGCAAAAGACCGTGATAAAGATCAAACCTATTTTCTACACGCTATCGATCCCAAAGCGTTGGCAAAAACCGTTTTTCCAATTGGTGATTATTTAAAATCAGAAGTGCGGGCTATCGCCCAGCAACTTAATTTAGCCACACACGCTAAAAAAGATTCCACAGGCATTTGTTTTATTGGAGAAAAACGATTTAAAACTTTTCTAAACGAATTCATACTCACGGTCCCTGGGGAAATCAGAACGACGCAAGGTGAATTGATAGGTCAACATGATGGCTTGATGTTTTACACTTTAGGGCAACGTCAGGGGTTGGGTATTGGCGGCCAAAAACAAGGCTTAGAAGAACCCTGGTATGTGGTAGATAAGGATGTTGCCAGCAACGTCTTAATGGTTGCCCAAGGGAAACATCATCCCCTGTTGTATTCACAAGGATTGATGTGCGGGCCCATTCATTGGTTGACGAGCCCCATGACGTTACCACTGACTTGTCATGCTAAAACACGCTATCGACAAGTGGAACAAGCTTGCCTGATCTCTCCGGCCACAAACGACAGACATTGCGTGTTATTTTCAACACCTCAGCGGTCAGTCACACCGGGACAATACATTGTATTCTATCAGAAAAATCAGTGCTTAGGTGGCGCGACCATTGAGCAAATTATTCGTTAATTATTAAGATCCTAACTGGAGAATTGACCCATGTCACAAATTGCGACGCAACCAACCGAAATCCCCGCCCCTACAGCAGATATTTTTCTTTCCACGAACGCAGCTGATAAAGTTGCCACATTAATTGCCGAAGAAGCTAACCCCGGGTTAAATTTACGGGTCTACATCACCGGGGGCGGATGTTCTGGTTATCAATATGGGTTTACGTTTGACACCACTATTCAAGACGACGATACCGTGATTGTCCAAACTTGTTCAGATGGTGCGACCCAAGTGAAATTGTTAGTGGACTGCATGAGTGTCACCTTGCTCAAAGGAGCAGAGATTGACTACACCACCGGCATTCAAGAACAATTTGTGATCCGTAACCCCAATGCAAAAACAACGTGTGGTTGCGGTTCATCGTTCAGTATTGAAGACTAAGGTCTGTTGACAATTCATTTTCTGATGCCCTCATTGTCCCGCGACTTGTTCGCGGGATCCAGAGATCTTGCTCAATGGACGTCACTATTGCACAGAGGTAAATCCAGCTGTATCCCGCGAACAAGTCGCGGGACGTCGAGATCTGAATTGTCAACACGCCCTTGTATCGTCAATAAGACTTAACCACTACTTTGGTCCCAACTGACATAAAATTATTGTACAACCAGCGCGCATCAGATGGGTAGAGGCGGATGCAACCATGACTTGCATTATAACTTGGTACTTCATAAGATCCATGAACTGCGTAGAACTTTGTAAAATACATACAGTAAGGCATAGGCGCACCACCACGACCAACAGGATAGCGACTAGACTTACAGCCTGCGCCGCCTTTGCCGATAACATAGAATGTCCCCGTCGGGGTTCGACAGGATCGATGAATATCCGGACAATAAGAACGACCACCAGAACCATGGCCTGTCCGCACTACTTTCCCACTCGAGGAAATCGCTTGCCATTGCGTGGTTCGAGGATTAAACACAAAGGTATTTGCTTCGGCAAGCTCGGACAAAGCGAAAAAAAGCGAAGCAGTTAATACCAATGGCTTCAAAATACAACCTGTAATGATATGCTCTCTCATGATACATCCTTATGGTATGAGTGACTCACATCTACAATATAGGTTGTTTTTTGATCTATTTCAATATTATTTGACCTGATTGATCGCTTTATGAGGATCACCGAGTTGAATAGAATGTCTCTCAAAAATATATGTAACTTATACTCAACTTTCTTAGTACACGACAAAAAATTAAATGTTCATGGTTTGTCGTCCCCGCGCAGGCACGGATCCATGCTGCTATTGGCCTCATACCAAATTCACAATAGATTCCCGCCTGCGCGGGAAAGACCACTCCATTTTTGTCGTGTACAAAGCTCGACTTTATGAAATTTTTACGAATTCCCGTTGATTGACCACGAGATAGACAAATTGCTAACTATAGATACCGACTTTCTTCGGTAATTCGTTCTATTTTAGACCGAAACGAAGAGAAAATTATAATTTTTTAGCTAGGATTAGACATTTCATAAATGTCGAGTTATATGGTTTTATGGTTGGTTTTGATATTTGTTGATGAATGCTTGGTGTCTTTTCAATTCTTCTTCATTTGCAAAATAAACAGGTGATGTCGATGACAATGACCTAGTTCGGTTGTCAACTGACTGCTGAGAATTTTCTGAAAAGTGTTCCTGGTTTTCGAACAAATTGGTTTGGCCGCCCGTCATAGCCAAATAAACAAAAGCTAAAATTTCCGCATCCAACAATGCACCATGCAACTCACGATTTGAATTATCCACATAATAACGTTTGCATAGCGCATCCAAGGTATTACGCTGGCCTGGGTGTTTTTCGCGAGCCAAAATCAAGGTATCTAGAATTTGGCAATAATGAGCCAGTGACTGCGGGTGATTTATTTGTTTCAATTCGGCATTTAAAAACCCAACATCAAAAGGTGCGTTATGGATAATTAATTCAGCTTGATCGATAAACGCAATTAAATCATGACAAATATCTTTAAATAATGGTTTATCTTTTAAAAATTGCTGACTAATGCCGTGCACTTTAAAAGCACCTGGATCCACTTCTCGCTCGGGATTGAGATAAACGTGAAAATGTTGTCCAGTAAATTTTCGGTCAACTAATTCTATACAACCGATTTCGATCACTCGATGGCCCTGTTCGTGGCTTAATCCTGTTGTTTCGGTATCCAATGCTATTTGTCGCATACATCTTCCATGATTGAACCTCGTCGCAGCATTTCAATAACCGCCTCGTTGGCCAAACCATCAGCACGTTCATTTTCAGGATGACCTGAATGGCCCTTAATCCAATGCCAACTAATCTGATGCCGCTGACTTAATTCATCTAATTCCATCCACAAATCTGCATTTTTAACCGGTTCATTTTTAGAGTTTCGCCAACCCTTTTTTTTCCATTGGCTTAACCAAGTCTGCATGCCTTGACGCAAATAATTCGAATCGGTATATAAATTTACCTGACATACTCTCGTCAAAGACTTTAGCGATTCAATCGCTGCGGTTAATTCCATGCGATTATTTGTCGTCATGCGTTCTGCGCCTTTTAATTCTTTTTCTTGACCTTTATAACGCAATATCGCCCCCCAGCCACCCGGACCAGGGTTTCCTTTGCATGCACCATCGGTAAAAATTTCGATCATTAAAACACAGCCTAAAAGCGGTCTGATATACTTTGGGCGGCACAAATTGCCAAGTATCATTCAGCTCAACATATCCAAGGGGTCAATTGTATCAGGCAATTTTTCTGTGTACCAGTACCGTTACTATTTGCGTTCAACGCTCGTATAAACAGATAAAACATGCGTAGGTCGGGCCGCAGTCCAACATGAACTCTGCAAAAGTTGAGAAAGTCACATCAGTTACGCTATTTTTGCAAGACATAGCTACCAGGCGCCGGCGGTAAAGCTGGATCTAATGGCAAAGCTGGAACTAGTTTTGATGAACTTAACTGCACCAGCCATTGTTGCCAAGCCAACCACCATGATCCATCATGATGCTGGGCTTTTTTGAGCCAACTATTCGGTCCAATATAGGGAACATTACTTTTATGCTCGTGAATCAAATAAAAGCGCCGAGGATGATCTGGTTCGCTGACGATACCTGCATTGTGACCACCATTTGTCAAGACAAAGGTTATATCACTATTAGCCAAAATATGTATTTTATACACAGACCGCCACGGCGCAACGTGGTCTTTTTCTGTGCTCACTGCGAAAACAGGGACATTAATATTTCTAGGAGCAACGACTTTGTCTTCTACATGAAAACGCCCCTCTGCAAAATCATTGTTTAAAAATAATTTTTGTAGATATTCGCTGTGCATCTTATAAGGCATGCGCGTTGCATCCGCATTCCATGCCAATAAATCGATCATGCCGCGTTGAGTACCATGCATATAATCATCTACCATTTTCGACCAAATCAAATCGTAGGATCTCAACATCTGGAAAGAACCGGCCATTTGCTTGGTATCAAGATAACCTTGATTCCACATGATGTTTTTAAGAAAGGATATTTCGCTTTCTGTGATAAAAAGCATCATATCACCAGCTTCAGTGAAATCACCTTGCGCCGCCAATAATGTGAGACTTTTTATGCGTTTATGGTGTCCTTCCTCAGCCAACGTAGCGGCTGTTATCATTGCCAAGGTTCCACCAATACAATAACCCATCAAATGCACCTGCGCTTTCGGCACAATGTGTTTGATGGCATCTAATGCACCCATAGCCCCCAATCGAAAATAATCATCCAGACTTAAATCACGATCTTTACCGTCTGGATTTCTCCATGAAATGATAAACACCGTATGCCCTTTTGAAACCAACCACTTGACCATGGAGTTTTGTGGTGACAAATCAAGAATATAGTATTTCATAATCCATGCTGGAATAATCAAAATCGGTTCTTTGTAAACCTCGGCGGTGGTTGGTTCATACTGAATGAGTTCTATCAGGTGATTACTAAAAACAATTTTACCTGGGGTAATCGCCACATCGCGCCCTGGAATGAAATTTTCAGCGCCTGGTGGCGGCAAGCCCGCTAATCGTCTATATGCATTTTCAGTGGCTAATTTGGTGCCTTCGACTAAATTCAACCCCCCGGAAGTGATGGTTGCTTGAAATAACTCTGGATTGGTCATAATAAAATTAGACGGTGATAGCGCATCTAAACGTTGCCTGGCGGCAAATGAAATGATTCGCTCCACTCGTTTTGGCAAACCCGGTACATCTTTTGTGGCATGACGCCACCAATTTTCAAGCTGCAAAAAACTCTCAGCATAGAAACGCCAAGGCAAAGATTGCCAGCTTTCTTGATGAAAACGCACATCGTTATTGAGGGTAACGCGCTCATCAGATAAAATGTTTGTTGAAGAGTCACTGGCATGGACAATTGGATAAAGCGCCAGTGATAACAAGTGTCCGGGAGACTGCGCCAATTGAGCAAACCAAGAAGTGTAAGCTGACACCATTGAAGCAGGACTTATTCCAAAAGTGTATTTTCCCAAATGAGCTTGAAATAATTTATTAAATGTAACCAGAAAATTATCAAGCTGATTTTCTTTGTTTTCACAATAAAAATCATCAGTTTTTGCCACACTCACTTGCTCAAACCTTTTTTTAGAATCCGAAGAATCTTTTTGCGTGAATGTTGTCATAATTACTCACTTTTGATGTCCATAATCGCGCTCACTGCAAGCGCAAGGTTTCCTTCCTCATTTCATTTTAGTAGCAAATAGAATAAAGTAAAGCGCCTTCCTATCAACTTTATGAATCCCTAGCTTAAATAAGGTGACCAGGCCGGTTCTTGAACATCGCCATCTCGTGAGGGTAACCGCATTTTAATGCGGCCATCAATTGATACAATACCCAACATCCCCTTATTCTGAACGCGGGTTGCATATAGCACAAGACGACCGTTTGGCGCCACTGAGGGTGATTCGTCCATCGGTGAATCGGTTAATGACATAATCCGTCCTGATGCCACACTGAGAACACCTATGTTAAATTGTTGATCCTGGCGATGAAGCATCACAATAGATTGTGCGTTGGGTGTGTATGATGCCCGAGCATTGTAATTGCCATCATAACTCACTCGATTAACTTGTCCATCTCCTAATGATAGTCGGTAAATTTGTGGGGTGCCTCCTCGACCAGATGTGAAGAGAATTGACCGACCATCTGCGGCATATCGTGGCTCCGTATCGATCGCCTCACCAAATGTTATTTGTTTCATACCACCGGTTGCCAAATCTACCGTGTATATTTTTGGACTGCCACTTTTTGATAGAACCACAGCCAATTGACGGCCGTCAGGTGACCATGCCGGTGCACCATTTATCCCTGGAAAATTAGTTAAAAGCCGCCTTTGCCCAGTCGCTACATTCACCGTAAAAATTTGAGCATGTTTTTTTTCAAATGATACATATGCAATTTGAGTGCCGTTGGGTGACCAAGTTGGTGACATAATAGGCTCAGAAGAAACCAATAAACTTTGTGGGTTATTGCCATCCATATCAGCGACTTCTAAAGAGTATTGGGTTTTACCGATGGCTCTCTTAACCAATATATAAGCAATACGAGTTGAAAATACACCGCGCTCACCAGTCAATTTTTGATATACTTCATCACTGATATGATGGGCCAAAGCACGCATCTGATTGGCATTCACTGTGTATTTTTTAGATAAAAGCACATGCCCTTGCGACGCGGCATCAACCAACTCAAAACTCACCTCATACTGATTCGCCCCGCGCGCAGACACCATACCAGACAAAACACTATCCGCGCCTACACGACGCCATGCAGCAATATTTTGCACGTCTCCCGTGACAGGTGGCACAATTCTAAATTGACCAGACAAACTTAAGTCGTGTTCAATGACATCACTGACACCAGGTGATTGCGAATCAAAACCAAATGAACTGATACCAATCGGCAAGGCGGCATTAATACCTTGGGTTAACTCTAAATCCAAAGCATACGATGATCCTAGAAAACCTACCAACAAGTAGGTGCATAACATAAATCGCTTCAACACTGTTTTTACCCCCGAGCATTCACTGGTCTTACGGTTAAACTAATATCTCTAAATAAATTAAAGGCGGTTGGATCAGAGGGAACCGGCAATGGCGATGCTTTATAAATCGCAGCTTGTGCTGAGCGATCAAGGATAGGGTCACCACTGCTACGCGTTAAATTCACTTCAAGCACCGACCCATTGGGTGCAAGACGGATTCTGAACTGGCTAGACAGGCTGCTATTCGCATTTTCTGGCAAAATCCATTGTTGACTAATTGCATTGATAATTAAGGCCTTATATTTATCAACCTCACCTGCCACACGCGCGTTATTCTCTGCGTTCAATGCGGCCTGTTGCTGTGCCGCTTCACGTTGTTTTTTTGCCATTTCCGCTTTCACTTGGGCTGCCTTCGCTTGCTCAACACGCGCCAATTCCTCTACTTTTTTCTTTTGAATTTCAGCCAATTTTTGAGTTTCTAATTCTTGCTGTTTCCTCAAGGCTTCCTGTTGCTGCTTCATGTCGTTTAAACGAGCTTGTTCTTCGACCAACTTCTTTTGATGGGCAATTGCTAATTGAGCTGCCTCGGTTTTTAGGTTTTGAAGATGCTTTTGCTCGGCTATTCGTTGTCGACGGGCCATTTCGGCTTGTTTGTTTAATTGCTGCTGACGCTGTATTTCTGCTTCTTTTTGTTTGGCTCGTTCTTGTTTTAATCGACTGACCTCTTGCATCACTTGCTGACTGTCTACTGTCACTGCTTTAATCGCCTGCGCTTGCTGCTCGGCCATCTTCATAGGCGCAGAAGATGCCTCATTTATAGCACTATTTGTCAGCACAGGTCGTTCATGATGACGTTCAAACCACAGCATAAAAACAACGGATAGATGAATGAAAATAGCTAAAAAAAAGGCTGTTTGATAACTTCTAGACATCCTCATCCTTTGCTCCCCTCTGGTGAATCAGTTAATAAACCAACTTGAACAGCACCCGCTTGTTTCAATAAACTCATGGCCGTCACCACTTTTCCGTAGGGCACACCTTGGTCACCTTTGACAAGCACATTCAATGTCTGACCCGATTGACGGGCCAATTCCAACTCAGCAGCAACGCGGACAGTTAATGCGTCTGGCGCGATTGGATTCTCAGGGCTCGTGTCTATATTTAAAAAATAATCACCTACCGCGTTGACCGACACGATGATCGGCTCGCGATCAGTGGTTTGCAACTTTTCGCTCGCCGCTTTAGGCAAATCAACGGTCACTCCTTGGGTTAAAATGGGGGCCGTTATCATAAAAATAACGAGCAACACCAGCATCACGTCGATGTAAGGTACCACATTGATTTCAGCGATTGGACGCGCGTGCACCGACCTTTTTTTTATCATATTTATCCCCGTAAATTGGTTTGCTCAGCAATTAAGGCGACTAATTCTTCTTGAAATACATCATAGCGATTCAGTAAAGCCGAGGCGCGAGTGGTGTAACGGTTATACGCGATCACAGCCGGAATTGCCGTAAATAAACCAAGTGCCGTTGCAACCAACGCTTCTGATATACCTGGGGCGACCATGGCGATGGTGGCCTGTTGCGCCTGGCCCAGGGCTTGAAACGACGTCATAATACCCCAAACCGTTCCAAACAATCCAACATAGGGAGCCAACGACCCGACCGAGGCAAACACAGGTAAATGGTGCTCCAATAATTCCGCTTCTTTTGCATAGCAAATTTGCATGACCCGTTGAATCGATTCAAGCACGAGATTGCCCTGATTGCGAATACGCATAAACTCTTTGAAACCAGCATGAAAAATAGCAGCGAGCCCGTGTCTATCTTCAACATTTGCATCAAGATCCGCATACAACTTACTTAAGTCGGTACTCCCCCAAAAACGACGATGAAATATATCATACTGTCGTTTTTTTTGTTTAAAAAACCACGCTCTTTGTATAATTAAAGTCCACGATCCAATGGAAGCGCTTAACAACATTATCATGACCAATTTAACAACAAATCCTGCTTGCAAAAAATAACCCAATACACCGGCATGGTTCATCATGTTTCAATTCCTCCGATACGCGTTCGTTTGACTTTCAGTTCTTTATCGACGGTGACAACTTGAACGGTTGCCTCAGTCAATAATTTATTGTGCTCATTGTACATACTTTGCTTTAGCAGCAAAGAGCATCCCTTGATTGTTTCAATAAAGGTATGGATGGTTAACATGTCATCCAGACGTCCAGGTGCGTGGTAGCGTATATGAATATCGCGAATGGCAAAATATGTATCATATGTCGCCATCGTAGTCAAATAAATTCCATTTGCGCGCAACATGTCTGTGCGGGCGCGCTCAAAAAAATACAAATAGCGGCCATGGTAGATAATTCCCATCATATCGGTATCTTCTATGTAGACACGATAACTACTTTGATGTTTTTCATTCTGATTCAACACGTTCTATCTCAATACCAAAATGTTGATAGGCCAAAGTGGTTGCAACTCGCCCACGGGCTGTGCGCATTAAAAAACCTTGCTGGATTAAAAATGGTTCAATGACATCTTCAATTGTGCCTTTTTCCTCACCGATTGCTGCTGCAACACTGTCTAAACCAACAGGGCCACCTGCAAAGCGCTCAATCACCGCGAGTAATAATTTCCTGTCCATGATATCAAAGCCATGGTGATCGACACTCAACATATCGAGCGCTTGGGATGCAATGTCTTTGGTGATAATGCCATTTGCTTTGACTTCTGCATAATCACGCACTCGCCTCAACAACCGGTTGGCAATTCTCGGTGTACCACGAGCCCTGAGCGCGATGGCATGGGCGCCCTCTTGTTCAGTCTCGACTCGCAGCAATTTGGCGGAGCGATTCACAATTTGAGTCAAGGCGTCAACTGGATAAAACTCTAAACGCTGGACAATACCAAAACGATCGCGCAATGGAGAGGTTAACGATCCGGCTCTGGTCGTTGCACCAATCAAGGTAAATGGCGGCAACTCTAATTTAATCGAGCGCGCAGATGGCCCCTCTCCTATCATGATATCCAACTTATAATCTTCCATTGCTGGATAAAGAATTTCCTCGATAACTGGACTCAGTCGATGAATTTCATCAATAAACAGCACATCATTGGTTTGCAAATTAGTTAAAAGCGCAGCAATATCTCCGGCTCGCTCTAATACAGGACCTGATGTTTGTCGCAGATTCACATTCATTTCATGAGAAATGATATTGGCTAAGGTTGTTTTACCTAATCCAGGCGGCCCAAATATCAAGACGTGGTCTAAAGGTTCTTGCCGCTTAAGTGCCGCATCAATGAAAATGCGCATTTGCGCACAAACCTCGTCTTGTCCAATATATTCATGAAGACTCAAGGGGCGAATGGCTCTATCGATCGCTTCTTCCGAAGGAGTGGTTTGCATGCTGACTAAACGATCACTTTCTAGCATATTTTGATGGATTTCAAACACAAGAATGTTTCAATCATAACATAGCTCATATCCAGATATGATTACCCACGAGAAATTTTTTCTATCACATGCAACATCCTAAGCTCATCTGAGGTTATTTGGTCATTGAAAATGACGAGCGTTCTCTTGTGATGCTTTGAGCGCAAAGCAATGAGGATGAAAAATCCAGTGGACAAGAGAATCTTCATTTGTTCATATTGGGTATGATTGCCATTGGTTGATTGCAATAACCAATCAATTTTTGAGTCATTGCGGCGATGGTATGATAATGCAAGTAAATCAGGATGCGGCATTTTATATCGAATAATCTTCAGCATGGGAAGAGACAACAAAACTAACGCCAGTATGATACTTGCCCATGAATAATGAACTCGATACATCGCGCCAAGCGCAGATGCATGAATAAACAAACCCAACCACATATAATCAGATGACTTACAGAGTTTGAGTGTGAGAGAGGATAAGCGTAACGACATCAATACTCGCTTGTTCAAATGGTGTTTCATACCCCATCAACCAAGCATAAATATCTGGATCTGGGTGACTTAAAAATAATTCAAATAAGAGAAACTCTTGCTCTGTCATCTCGTCCAAGTAATTAGTCAGAAATTTTTCTAATATGAGATCTAATTCAAGCATGCCTCGTCTACAATGCCATCTTAACTGCGCTTTTTGTTGTGGTGATATCATAGGAGATTCAACTGGGTTTTTTAGGATTGTGATAGAGAGCCAGAAAGATATCATATATAATCAATAAATCCAAAATTGGGTGCGGGCCTCTCCTAAGCGAACATATGGAACTGAAACCAGATCAAAACCATGATAAACATCACGTAATGAACGACAGACCACTGACGTTGCTCCATCCATTGGCAGATGAGCTTCAGTTTTCGGCAGGTATCAATTATTTGTTTGACTTATCCTATTTAACTGGCTTAGACATCATAGGTGAACAAGGGGTTGATTTCTTACAAGGGCAATTAACCTGTGATCTACGTGACGTCGATCAAACACACATGCGACCCGGTGCCTTGTGTAATTTACAAGGGCGCATCATGGCCTTGATGGATGTCGTGCAATGGCAAGGGCTTCACCTCATTCTACCTTCTGATCTCATGCAGGCAACAAAAACATTACTTGCCAAAATAGCCCTATTTTCTAGAGTACAATTGCAGGAAAATCGCTCATTCGCTGTCATGGGCTTGTATCTACAAAACCAACAAGATCCGCTGATTGCTGAGCTGCAATTACCACACGCTCCCTATGACGTGCATTCCACAGTTCGCGATTGCTGTTATCAAATAACTGAACAACTTTTTATTTTTTTGTTGCAAGTTGAACAGGTTGATGCCTTTAAAAAGCAGTTCCATCCAACACAACAGCGCGGCTCTTTGGCCTGGCATCTTCTCCAATTACAAACAGGACGCATAGAAATTTACCCCAATTCCAGCGGCTTATTTCTCCCGCACCGTCTCGGATTGCAAAATACACCCTATCTGAGTTTTCATAAAGGTTGTTATAAAGGACAAGAAATTATTGCAAGAACCCATTATCGGGCCAAGATAAAACACAGCATGAAATTATTCAAGCTTGAAACCGTAGCACCACTTTATGCAGGTCAAAAACTATTTGACCCCACCACCCAATCTGAAATTGGTGAATTGATTGATTACTGCCCAATTAATGATCGGCTATATCAAATATCAATTAGCTCTGTTTTTGATCATTCGCTGCGGGTTCAGTTTGAAAATCAACCAGATGAATCGGTGATATTATTACAGTGAGCGTTTACCATCATGAAAAACCGAAACTTAAGTATTCGCTTTCATCAAACATCCAATATTATCATGATCACCTTTTGGAGCCAGTTTGCTTCTTATGCGTTGAATACGATTTTAATTTTATTTTTGACAAGACCTTTCATCAAACATGGCTTAGGATATGATCAAGCCACTGCCTATGCATTTATTGGAATAAGCCAAGCCACCAGTTATTTGATGCCCATTTTAGGTGGTTATATGGCGGATAATGTATTAGGTGTTAGACGCAGCATATTGTTTGGGGGCTTATTTTTAGCTTTCAGTTATTTATTGGTCATGCTCAGTGGTTATACGATTACCACCCATGGTGATACTTTATTTGTAATTGCTTACGCGCTGCTTCCAGTTTCCAATTCCCTGCTGATGGGCACATCATCAACGATGGTTTCGCATATCTATGCCAAGGACGCTGTCAAAGCCAAGTCCGCCATGACCTATTACTACTTATCCATTAATGTCGGGGCTTTATTGGCTGCCATCATTGCACCTCAATTATTTCAAAGTCGATATGGCCCGTTATCCGTTCTCACCTTAACTTTTGTTGGAAAAGCCATCGCGGCTCTGAACTTTGCTTATCGCTATCGACTCTACAACACAGTTATTTGGGGAAAAGATCGTCGACAACTCGCTGTTGCAGATGTCTGTCGTTTACTCATTTACATGGTTATCATTTATACCTTCACCTTATTTGCTTATTCATATATTTATATAGCTAATATCGTGGTTAGCATCGGCTGTGTCATCGGAATTATTTGGTTTTTAGGCAAAACATGGCGACTAAAGGGCAACACTCGCTTTAAACAATTGGTTGCTTTCGTTTTAATGCTAGAATCAATTGTATTTTTTGTTATTTATAATCAAATGAATAGCACCTTGGTCCTTTTTGCACAAAATAACTCAGATTCAAATTTATTCGGACTGACCATTGACCCCGCGCAATACCAAACATTGAATCCCATCTTGATTATTTTTCTAGGACTACAGCTACCTAAATTTTATAAAAAATTCCCGCGCTTTACGATACCCTATCAGTTTGCATGTGGTACTTTATTCGCCGGATGTGCTTTATTGGTCATGAATTACGCGGCAATTCATGCGGTGAATGGGATAGTCAATGGCAATTATATTGGCCTAACCTATATCCTGATCACCATCGGTGAATTGTGGGTGAGTGCCATTGGTTTAAGTATGATTGGATTGTATTGTGAGCAAAATGGCTTATCATTTGCAATGGGAGTGTGGATGCTCGGTAGCTCTTTGTCCAACACCATTTCGGGTCAAGTGGCAAAGTGGGTTGCCATCCCCAAAACCATCACGTCACCCATGGAAAGTTTGCCAATTTATCAACACTACTATTTTAATATGGGTTTTTTCGCCTGTATATCAGGGATATTGATGCTTGGTATCGCCAGTTATTTGCTGTATGTTATGGCCAAAAAGGGTATTGAAAATAATTAGGGTCTTGTACCACGCTTGATTAAGGTGATATAATGTATAAATTAAATTCAAAGTGAATAGGTATATGACGGCCGTCCAATTTGAAAAAAACAGAATGTATGACACCCTGGCAATGAGTCAAGTACTAAAACAATCATTAACGCCCGCATCAATTTCTTATCTATCAAAAAAAACCAATGCTGAGCGTACCCTTTATTATTATACATCTCAAGCAGTTGTTTTTGCTCCATCATCGGATGATGATACATATCAAGAGTTAGAAAGCCTAAAAGAGATACTCAATTTAGCAAAACAACACATAAAACCCGAAGCTGATCTTGTGCCTGAATTGAAGGATATAAAATATTTCATCTTTCCTCTCGTTGAAAAACATCTGTTTTTTGGCGGTGTTTTCGGCCCTCCGCGAGATCATTGGGTCACCCTATTTTATGAAATTAGCTCAGGTAACGCTACAGTTATCGATTCTAGACCGCAGTATGCATCTTTTTGTTACCCAATAAGCTCAATCAATGACATCTTGGCCAAAGGTTTATTATGTTATGGATATCCAGTTAACCGCTGTGAAAACCTCTGCATTGGTGTCCAAGAAGACTCTACCTCATGCGGGCCTTGGACTGCGGTCACTATAGAATCATTGGCTCATGGAAGGAGCATTGAAGATCTGAAAGCAAATTTAGAACCTTTGGATAAAGAGGCTATCTTACAACATAATTATGATTTGGCGACCAATGGGAAACAAGCTTTATTCTTAGACAAGAAAAATAACCCTAAACTGCCAGCTAATACAGCACAAACGACTCTATCGATTAATAGTGATTGTAATGCACAACAGCCAACCAACTGTAATAGTGATATAGATGATTACGACGACGATGATGATGATGATGATTTTTTCCAATTAAAAATAAAAGCTAATAATCCAAAAATCAATTCATCCATTATATTGGATCTTAATCAAACATCAGTCATCCCTTACAGTGGTGGTAACACCAATATAAACCGTGATAACAACCAATCTACTGTATTTAATTATCATCATTATCTGTTTTCTGGCTTACCAATTGTTGTTTGGAGATGGGTACAAACAATGATTGCGGGTCAAAACCAGCAGAGCTTGGACATGTTGGTTAGACACATGGTTCGAACCATGCGCTTTAATCCTAGACCGAATATTGAACCAAGGTTATCTACTACTACACAAAGCATGTTTCCGCTTATTGAAAATCAATCTTGTATAACGGGAGCTCTGACTGCATCGAATAATCGGCATCGGTTGGCCAACGAAGTTAATAAAACGTCAGGAAAAAATGAGCATAATAATCAATTTTTAATTGGAAAAAACCCTGATAATCATCCAACCCCAAAAGAAGATCTAATTCCAGTGCTCGTTAAAAATAAATCTAATGTTGGGTTTGATGCTCAGCCCCGCCAACAAACATTCATCAGTGCTCACTTTCAATTGCGTTGCATTCAAGCACTGATAGGGACTGGTGGGGTATTCTTGGCTCTAACCATTTTAACCTGTCCACCTGTTGCTGGGGCCATGGGCATTACTTCGGGTGTTACGACAGTTTTATGCATTGCTTCAGCCGCTGTATCAGGGGCTTCATTGATCACCGGCATTGGGTTCTTTGCTCGTCGTGAACAACAAGTCAATACACAACAAACTCAGGGTTTTTTACAGAACTTAGTAATACAGAACTTAGTGATAAGTTAACTCCCGTGTTTTACCATAAAATACTTTATACGCGAACATGGTATAACCAATTAACAATGGCAATACAATGATAGCGCCCACAAACATGATCACGAAGGATTCTTTTGATGTGGTCGTTTCGAAAATGGTCATTTTATTCGGGATGATATATGGATAAAAACTATAGGCCAATCCATGAAAGCATAAAATAAAAATACCAACGGTTGTCACAAACGGAACCCAGCAGAGTTTATCTTGGGGTTTGGGTAGCTGTCGCAGAAAAACTTGCAAAGCAATGATTAATGCCACCGTCACAAAAAATATGGGGGCCAGCAAGACCACATTTGGGAAGTCAAACCATACCTTGAATATTCGATCACTGATAAGTGGGGTGGAAATAGAAATTAACAAAATACCCATCAACGTCAGGAAAAGGCTGATTTGCGCCCAACATATCGCCTTTTGCTGTAACATACCTTCTGATTTCATAATTAGCCAACTGGCACCAATCAAACTATATGCCGAAGCGACTGACACAGCAACCAATAGAGAAAACGCAAACGCGCCTATACCGGTTTGAAAACCGAGAATGTAAGATCCTAAGATGTATCCTTGGGATAAAGCAGTCAGCAAGGACCCGCCAAAAAAGGCAACATTCCATGCTTTTTTATGGTTTACTTTGGCTTTCGAGCGAAAATCAAAGGCGACACCACGAACAATCAAACTGACAAGCATCAACGTAAAAGGTAAATAAAGTTCCGTTAAGACCATACTATATGCCTCTGGAAATGCAACCAACATCAGCCCTATTCCCAATACCAACCAAGTTTCATTTGCGTCCCAAAAGGGACCAATCGACGCGATCATATAATCCTGCTCATTGGCAGTTGCCGTGCGCATTAAAATGCCCACCCCAAGATCATAACCATCTAAAACAGCGTATATAAGTACAGCCAACGCGATTAAACCAGCAAATACGACTGGCAACCAATTTCCATTCATAATCATTGACATATTTAACCTCGATTTTTAAACCAAATATTGATCTTTTGCCTGTCGCGCCATATAAAATAAGGTCGTGATAAATGCACCTAGCAACAGGACATAAACCAATAAATACAATGATAAAGATATACCCAATAAAGGTTTGGCAACAGGTGAAGCAGCCGCTGTGACCGTTAAGACATTTTGGACAAGCCAAGGTTGACGACCGATTTCGGTCACAAACCACCCCGCTAAGGTTGCAACCCAACCAGCGAATGTCATCCCAACCAGTAGTCGAAGGTAGATATTGGGTAGCGGGGCCCGTCGGTTCAATAACCAAACGCCACCCCAAGCAGTCAGCAGCATCAAAAGACCAACACCAACCATCACCCGAAAACTCCAAAAAACAATGCCAACGGGTGGATGCTTGTCAAATGCATTCAACCCTTGCAGTTGACCATCCGTATGATGGGTTAAAATTAAACTAGCAATCTTCGGTATACTGACTTCATAATCATTGTGTTTGGTTTCCTCATTGGGCAGTGCAAACAACACCAGAGGTGCACCTTGTTGGGTATTCCAGATACCCTCAATTGCCGCAATTTTTTCAGGTTGATATTGGAGGGTATTTAAGCCATGGGCATCACCGACATAAATTTGAATGGGGACTAATATAGCAGCCAGATAAAGACTTGTTTTCAAGGCGGCCATGACGCCAGGTTTGTTGTCTTTACGCAGCAAACGATAAGCGCAAATGCCAGCCACCAAAAAAGAAACCGTCAATCCTGATGCCAGGAGCATATGTGAAAAACGGTAAGGAAAGGAAGGGTTAAATATAACGGAAATCCAACTATCAACATGCGCTCGCCCACCTTGCATTGAAAAACCAGCCGGGGTTTGCATCCAACTATTGAGGACCAAAATCCAAAATGCAGAGGCCGTCGTACCGAGCGCCACGATGAATGTGGCAATGTTATGCACCCGATTGGATACCCTTCTATAGCCAAACAACATAATACCTAAAAAGGTCGCTTCCAAGAAAAAAGCTGTTAAAATCTCGTAGGCCAATAACGGACCTGCAACATCTCCTATCGTCCTCATATATCCAGGCCAATTTGCACCAAATTGGAATGACATGGTCACACCGCTAACAATACCAATCGCAAAACCCAAAGCAAAAATTTTGGTCCAGAAAAAATAAGCATCCATCCAATATGTTTGTTTGGTTGCATTAAAACGCATCTTAAAAAACAACAAAAGCCAAGCCATGCCAATATTAATGGCTGGAAATAAAATATGAAATGCAACATTACAGGCAAACTGGATGCGAGCAAGGACCAGCGGCGTTAAAGACATCATGATGCTACTCCTTTTTAACAATAAATGCCCATATTATACGATTAAAATAAAGATCAGTATATACCCATTCTATCTGCTGCTCTTTCATGAAATAATGAGTGTCGTTCTGAATAACATCCAAAAAACAGCTTTTTCGACGTTTTACCTGAAGGGTTTAGGGTGCTAAGGAAGAATGAGTATAAAAGTTCGGATATAAGATTTGTTTAACGCTCTCTAGGGTCTGTTGACAATTCATTTTCTGGTGCCCTACGCGACTTGTTCGCGGGATCCATATCGATCTATTTCATTACAATAGTGCTGTGCGTTAAGCAAAATCTCTGGATCCCGCGAACAAGTCGCGGTACGTAGGGCTTCGAAAGATGAATTGTCAACACACCCTAATATTCTTCATTGGACTCTCCTTCCGATAGGTTTTGGTTAACCCTACCATTTTGGCTCATTTTAGTAGCCGGGTAAATGGGAGAATGAGTCCATATCATTGCCCTAGCGTACACCAAAAATTTGAGGAAAATCATTATCAGGAGCGTCTTTGCGAACATCATGGTTTCTAACCATCTGTATGATGAGCGCCAACTCACCGTAGATGCCCAGATCAACTGGATAAGTCTTGTTTTTTTCAACCAATGGTGATCTGATCTTGTCGATATTCAATCTTGAAAATACAAAACCGATTGGAAGCTCAGGTTTTTCTTCTAATGTCTTCAGTAATTTTTTGGCAATCTCGTGGTTAATAGAACGATTAATGCCGCGTTGTTGCCACAACATAAAAAAATTATGCTGAAAATCAGTTTTCTGTCCATCTTTTTTTGATTCTACTCTATCTATGTATTTTCGCAGTGCATTCATGATCAGGTGTCTTTCTGACTGTGCTTTTTTACCGTCCGTTTCCCCCTTGTTGGATACCTCTTTAGAGGTTATCTCATCATCCAATTTTTCAAAATATGATTTTAAATCGTCTTTAAAATTTATTCCATCATCAGAAGAAAGTTTTAGTTCAGCTTTTTTTACCTGATGAGATAATGGGCATATTTTTTCAATCAGCGGAATACACTCAACCAAGTTTTTTTTGATGGCTTGTAGTGTATTACAATTATGAGTGGCGCTTTCAGCAGCAAGACGGTGAGTATATACCGCCAAAACTTGCTTAAATAGACCGCCCGTTGTCTTGATTGAGTTAATATATTCTATCAAATGTTTAATATCATCTTTCAAGATTGGCCGCTCAAAATCGTCCAATTTCTCCCGAAGTATTGAAATATCTGATGTGACAAAATCGGTGGTATCATCCTGAAGTTGAGAACTGTATTTAGATAATTTAATCAGTAATCTCAGTTTTTTGTCTTTCTGTATAGAAGGGATCGTTTCACGGAAATCAACAAACGTATCTCCGTAAAATTGTTGTAATTCTTGCCTTCGCTCACTTACATTGGTATTGTTTAGTATACTCAAATTAAGCGCACATTGATTTTGAATCATTGTGTTATAAATGGGTTGATAAGCCGCCCATTTCGCTATGATTGTTGTTAAAAGAGGAGGATTGTCACCAACCTCTAGCTCTTTCAGAATCCCTTCTAACTGAGCAAGGCCTTCCTGTATCTTTGATATATAATTTAAATAGTTTTGATATATCAAACTGCCTTTATTCATCTCGTACTTAACTTTTACCCAAACTTCCGTAGTTCCCACCTCTTCAGTTAATTGATTTATATCTGCCTTTGCTTTCGCTATAAAATCAGTTGTAATTTTTTCATTCGCTTCACCAATCAGTGCTTGAAAAGCTTTTAGATTGTATTCTTTGAAAATTTCCTTTTCTGTCACATAATAATAGAGAACGTTTGTTTTCGCGATATAAGTCCGCTCGAATTCGCTAACCGCTTGAGCCAAACGGGTGAACTTTTCTTCTAACGTTGATGATTCGCTATCAATTGCATTTATCAACATCTTTAAACTTTGATTACCCCGATATGGATCTGTTGTGGTATAACGTGTTACTAATTGATTATAAAATTCATTCATCTTTCTGACTGCATCACATGTATAAAAATATCGGTTTACAAGAATATAATCGGATCTCAACTCATAATCTCTAGACGCTTCAAATGGAAATTTTTTTTGAATCAACCCGTATAATTTTTTGATATTATTTTCTGCAATATAGTCTTTTTCAAATGTATCAACCGCCTCATTCATGCTTCTAATTTTATGGATTAATTCACTATTCCTGTCATTGATTTGTTTCAATTTAACTTGCAATTCTGGTTTATCGCTGTAATTTATATCAGACAAATAACCCTGCATTTTTTCGTTGTAAAATGAACTAAATCTCCTTAAATGAATTTCGTATACATTGAGCGCATCTGCGCTTTGTTTAACCGGAGGTAGACGTTCTAAATAAGGTTGGTCTTCTAGCCCATATTCGGCAGTAAATTCATGAATAAAAGTCCCAGTATGGTTTCCCTAGACAGTTGAGTATAATTTTGTGCCTATCAATAATATTTGTAACCACCTCTGTTGTTTTATCAATGATTAATACGCTGATTCCTTGAAA
>DAIDKT010000108.1 GCA_027449905.1 Legionellales bacterium | reverse complement strand
CGAATTAAATCTTCTTTTTAAGTTTGATAGCTCATTAAAATATTCCTGAAATCACTTTAACTAAACCCTGTTCTAATGCAGGACGTGCATCAGCAAACCTTAAATTGACCTTATCCGCGTTAGACACCACACGAGTTCTATAGCGTTGATATTGGCTATCGCGTGATGAGGATTGAGAGGTCACTGTACTGCTGCCGTTTTTCAAATAAGATTGGAATTGCTCATTGACTTTAATTCCCTTACCTACCCTTTCACTAATTTGGACATCGGTAATCATCGTATAATTAACGTCTTTGACTAAAGAATCGTATACGTTCGGCTAAATACGGGTTGCATTAAAAGAGAAAATTAACTAGAGCGGCTTAGGTTAAACGGCAAGAGAACCTTATAATCCTCTACTGCTCTGCAAGAGCGTATGTTTTCAAAAAGAGTTTTCAGATAATCAAAGGGATTAAGACCATTAGCTTTGGCAGTTGCTATGAGGCTATAAAACAATGCTCCAGCATAAGCGCCTCTGGGGCTACCAGCCACCAACCAATTTTTTCTCCCCAAAGCAAAGGGCCTAATGAGGTTTTCTATGAGATTATTATCAATCTCAAGGCAGCCATCCAAAAGATAAGCAGTCAGCCCGCCCCATCGAAGATGCATGTAATCTAATGCCTTACCCAGTTCGGATTGGGTAGCGGTTGTTTTGATGGTTTTGTCCAACCAGATTTTAAGCTCATCAAGGATGGGCTTTGCCTGCTGCAAACGAAGTTCATATCGTTGCTGACGGGTATAATGGTTGTTACGAGCATACTGTTCAATCAAGTAGAGCTTTTTAATATAAGCTACAGCTTGATGTGATTTCCCTGTGGTTTTGGCAATTTTCACAAGCTTTGCAAAAGGCCTTCTGGCGTGAGCGAAGCAGCCCAAATGGATAATATCCTGGTGGTCGTCCACCCAATCATAGCCTTTATACCCATCGGTTTGCAGATAGCCCTTAAAATCCTTAAGTATTTGTTTTGGCCACTGAGCCTCGCGGGTTTGCTGGTAATCAAAGAGCACTATTTTTTTATCGGGCTGGTGGTTCGTGTAGACCCACATGTAACTGGTGCTGGTATTTTTTCGATTCGGCTCATCCATGACTTGCATAGTGGTTTCATCTGCTTGTAGATAGTTCGATGTAATGAGTTCTCCATGAAGAGCTTGTCCCATTGGTTCACACGCCTCGAAAGCTGCCATTATCCAGCCACATACGGTGTTTCTTGGCATTTCAATCCCTAAACGACCCCATATTTGCTCCTGACGGTATAAAGGCAGATGGTCTTCGTATTTACTCACGATGGCATGAGCTACAAGACTTGGAGTAGCCATGCTTTTTGGTAGAAATAACGAAGGCATGGGGGCAATAGAGACCGCCTCATCACATCGGTTGCAGGCATACTTCGGACGAACATGGGCAATGACAGAAAGCTTGGCAGGTACATACTCTAACTGCTCTGTTACTTCTTCGCCAATTCGTTGCTTCATACATCCACATGTGCAGAGTTTCTCTTCTTCTGCAACATCATGCTCTATCACTTCGCGGGGTAAGTGCTCAGGTAAGGGACGTCGAACCGGCCTTTTTCTAGTGTAGGTTACAGAAATAGTATTTTCTTCTTTTGGAAGTTCAGTGGCTTCAACCGACTCTGCTTCGTCAAATTGCAGTTCTCCTTGCCCTAGATGTGCTTCTGAGGAGCGACCAAATCGTTGTTGTTTGGCCAGGCGCAATTGCTCCAGAAGATGGTGGTACTTCTCTTTCCATTCTTGGGCTTCTTGCTGTAATGATTCAATTTCATCGTGAAGTGGGGTAAGAATGGCTTGAAATTCAGGAGAAAAAATGGAGTGGTCATGAGTCGTTTTCATGACCGAAATTATATCATAACCACCTTGATTCTCTCAGCTTTTTTCAATGAAAATCGCGATAAATTGCAAGTTCTTCTCCTGGGTGAAACGTGTATTTATTAGATGCCATCAACCAATTTAAATGCTCTTTTGTTAACTCAATATGGCCTTGTGTATTTCGCGGGAAAATGAATTTTCCTTTCTCCAATCTTCGGTACCATAAGGTAAAGCCAAATTCCTCATAGTACAAAGCCTTTAATTTAGAGCCACAACGACTACGAAATAAAAATAAATGACCTGACTCAAGCGCCATCCCAAAAACCTCATGCACAAGAATGGCCAATGTGTTGATGGATTTGCGCATGTCGGTAATCCCACAATATAAATGAACCCGAACACCTTCTGGAATTAGCATAGCAACCTCAATTCATTTAATAATGAGGAAAAGTCTTTGCTCTTTATATTCATTTGTAATTCACAGCGAATCTGATTGGGAAATTGGATAATAATTGATTGGTTCGCTACAGGCTCTTGGAGAACAGGGGCCTTTTTACTAATCAGTATCGGTTCAAAATGACTGGGGTTATCCGATTTATTTTGTGAATCAGCCTTCCGACTTCCTGTCTCTATTTTTTTACGCCATTGGTACTTGAATTTTGTAATGGGGATCCCTTGTTCATTGCAGAAATCCTCTTGCGATAATCCACTTTGTTCATATCCTTTAAATAGGCGTTCCCAGTATTCTTCTTTTGATTTCATTTCTAGCTCCTCTTTTTGAGAAGCTCAGTTTATGCAATTTTTGGTTCAGCGGTAGGTGTATTTAGCCGAACGCATACAATTATGCGGGTAAAATAGCAGGTTTTGAAAAATGGCAATTACAGAATTTGGGTGCCAATATTAATCGTTACAAAAAAAGAATAACTGAAGTAGAGAAGACTAATTCTAAATCGATTGATCACAAGTTTGAAAATGGGATTAGGGTAACAATTAGTGACGATCAAAAGATTTGCATTTACTTTGGTTTTAAGACAAGTGAGGAGATAAGAACTCTCCTAAAAGAAAAGGCATTTAAATTTTCACGAAATAGAGATAATGCTTGGGTGCGAAAATTTACCTTAAATGCAGCATTCAGTTA
>DAIDKT010000107.1 GCA_027449905.1 Legionellales bacterium | reverse complement strand
CCAAGTGATCCAATCGTTGTACTTCAAAACGTGATGCATCCATTTCTGCCTTCCAAAAAGCAGTAATAGATCAAAATCAGAGATCTGTGTCAAGAATTTTCTTGAAAATTTAATTCAAAAAGTTACTGCGGAATGACGGGTTAAGCACATATGTAAATTTATTACTCAAAAACATCTTTACTATAATATGAATTATCTGCTATTATTAGATTAACTCATCTACCTCAGTGTAGAAGGAGCATTCGAGGTCGCCGAGGCGGCCTCAGCTTTTTCTAGGGTCTTTAGATATTTCTATTTCTCGCCTATTTGTTCTTGTTTTCCCTGAATCATGCACGTAACAAGTTGTTAATAGATAATAATCTCTACGTTTAGAAAGAATAATCATATAACTTTCTGGTGGCAGCCATAAAACGGTGTTTATATTTGCCTTACGCTTATTTTCCCAGCATAAAATCTCTGAATGATCACTATGGTTAATAAGATGGGGTACCCAAGATATTCTTTCACAGCGGCGCAAGTCAGGTATTCGCTTTTCATCGTCTAAATCACCTTCAGTTATCATGTGCCAGAAACTTCTATGCATATCGCCAATAGGCTGGAAGTATCGACAACTAATTGGCAATCCGAGAAACGATAATTTATCTACAATGGTATCAAGAAAGATTTGGTATAAAGCCTGTTTGTAGGCCTCCCAATTGCCACCAAAATTCTGAAGCAATAGCAGAGGAGGTAAGGGATATAAACTCACTTTTTCCCCTCCCACTGAAACAAATTAAATTTGCGTGCACCAAGAGAAGTGCTTTGTAATAAAGAAAGCCCCGATCGGTTTTTAATTAGGTCTACAATTTTTTGTTTAGCTGCACTTTTTCCACCGGAAGGATAACGGTTAGCAAAAGAAATTGCACCAACAAGTAGATCTGTTAACTGCATAACTGAAGATTCGTGAGAGCGTATTTCCTGAATTTTTTCTATAACGTTTCGATCAAAATCATGATGCGAATTACATAAAACTTCATGAAGTTTTTTCACTTTTAAATAGCCCTGAGTATCTTTAATATCAAGGTAAAGGTGATAACAGTTTTTAGGATCAATAAACCATTCCAACATTTGCCAATACATTTTGTAATAAAATTGATCGTGTGAATGGTCGAATCTCTGGTGATCTAAACATCCTTTATCGATAATTACAGCACGAAAAGAAAGGGCCTCATTATCAAAAAAATAATTGATTAACGCTTCATACGCATCAATTTTAGCGTGAGAAACCTTAGTCCATTTCGCTTCCGAAAAATGTTTTAATCCATGTTCTTTTTTGAGGTTTTTAATATGTTCAAATACTGATTGTTTGTCATCCTCTGAACAAGCAATGCCACCTAATACCATAAAACGATTATCAACTGATATTTGAGATGATTCTAAATGACAACTTTCATCGCAGTAAATATTAATTATTTGGCTCACATTGCCTCCCTTGATTAAGTGATAAGGCAGTGCTCTGCCTGTTATGCAATACACGAAGAATGGTGTCTAAAACAACATCAAGTCGTTTGCTCACATCTTCTGCTAAAAAACGTAATACCATATACCCTTGCTCCTGGAGTAAAAGATCTTTTCGCCTATCCGAACGATAAGCATCTTTTGTTGCTAAATGCTGTATGCCATCAATTTCAATGACAAGGAATGAGTCTTGGCACAATAAATCAACCTCCATACAGCCTAGGCTATCAAAAGGAATAGCTAGCTCATGGTTTAGGTGAAAGCGTCCTTTTGTTTGAGGTAAAGTTTCAAGGCGATAAAATAGAAATGCTTCAATCATGCTGCGTGCGCGATCAATCTGATCGATTTCTAAATGAGTAATATCTGAGAATAATTGAGCTAAAGAATTATCGACGCCATCAATTACCAATCGCCGAATTGCAGCAGCATGATCATTTTTCCATAACGGATCAGCAGGTAAAACTACATCAGACGGCCAACCAGCGTAAGCACTTGCCGGTTGTATGATTTTGTAGCCTACAGCTTCATAGGCACGCACGCGACGTTGAAACATCCTATCTAGCATAGGAACTGCTAAATCAACATAATCATAAACATGAACTTCTTTTTTTGAATGATGCAAGCGATGTAATCGACCAACATACTGAGCAATAGTACCTTTCCATGAAATAGGAAGCGTCATAAATAAAGTATCCAGACGGGCGTCATCAAACCCCTCGCCCACAAAACGACCTGTAGCAAGAACTACTCGTTCTTCCTCCAATGGGATGGTTGCTAATTGTGCTATAGACTGCTTCATTGCCTTAGAACCCATGCCACCACGCAAGACAATTAAATGCTGCACCTTGTCGACTAGAAGTTGATGTAATAGGTCTAAATGTTCATTACGCTCTGTCAAAATAATAGGTGATCGTCCTTTTTTCACGGCTTGAATAACATCATGATAAATCAAATGATTACGTACCGTGTCAGAGATTAATTCATCATATAAATCTTGAAATTGAATGCGTAAATCTTCATGGATTTGTCGGAATGGGCGAAAGCTTGTAGGACGAACAAATACATAATGTTCAAAAGGACGTACCGCTGCTTGTGCTTTAGCATCCACACGATAAAGCACTGGGCCACATCGCATAGTAATGATAGGATGCCGACCATCTTTTCTAACTAATGTGGCTGATAATCCCACAATAAATCGTGCCTTAATTTGTCTAATAACTTTGTCAAAGCTGTTTGAAGGGATGTGATGACACTCATCCACAATAACTTGGCCATATTGTGAAACTAATTCGGCAATATCTTTATGTTTAACGATGCTTTGAATCAGTGCAATATCTATCAATCCTTTAAGTTTTTTTCTACCGCCCCCAAAACAACCGATCTGATTTTTCGGTAGATCCAGGAAAGTTTGTAAACGATCAACCCACTGGTCTTGCAATTGTTTGGTATGAACAATAACTAGTGTACTTACCTTCCGTTTAGCAATAAGCCAAGCTGCGATGACTGTTTTACCGAATGCTGTTGTGGCAGAAAGTACGCCTATATCCGACTTGATTAGTGCTTCCACTGCTAATTGTTGCTCTTCTCGCAATTCACCATGGAATGTACAATCTAATGCCTGACCACTTATAAGCTCTTCTTGCAAGGTATATTTAATTTTTAAATCTTTAAACAGCTTAATAATTTCATCCAAACACCCACGAGGTAAACCAATATGATGTGAATAGTCGCAAGCGCAACCAATAATCCGAGGCTTGTCATATACAGGTAATCGCATAGCCTGAGCTTTATAGAAATCAGGATTTTGAAATGCTGCAATACGAATTAAACGATTCAGCAAGGGGGCGGGAAGTGCTTCTTTTTCAATAAAGATTTCATTACTCAACACCAAATGTAATTTTTGGGGTAAATTCTCAACTATAGGTAGTGAAACAGGTGGTTTCCAAGGAGTTTTATTTTCTTCATCAACAACTTCCAAACGAACACCTACAACACGTCCTTTGGCCTCAGCTTCTGTCACAAGACGTTCTACTTCAAAATAGGTAATCTTTTTAATATTCGCAAGAAAAGTCCACTGATCATCAATGGATTGTAACTGTTCGTCCACGAACACACTATTGCCATGTTGCCTTGGTACTTTTTGCAAAGGCAAAGCAATTAAATTACCAAAACTGCCTCGCGGCAAGGTATCTTGATTTGGAAAAAAACGATCGTAGGAATCTAACCCAAGTTGTGGATGTGCTTCCATAGTTTCTGTCAAAATCAGCGCACCCAATCTTCTTGCAAGGCTGGCAGAAATAGCCTCTTCAAAAAATAACCAAACGTGCCCGCCATTACCTGACCGAGAACGCTCAAGTACTGCTGGTAAATTCATACGATAACAAGTTTTTAAAAAGGCAACTGCATCTTGCTCCCAATTCGTTTTATCAAAGTCAGCTGCAAGAAAATAACAGGTCTCATCCAGCAACATAGGGTAAATGCCCATAACAAATTCTTCACCCTTATTATCATAACCTTGTAAATGCCAATAAATGATCTCTTCAGTAATGGGGATTAGCCTTCTATGAGCACAATCAGAGCATTTTATTTTGGGTTTTTGACAAACAGGACGTACCCATTCGTTGCTACACGCAGGTGTATAACCTGCTTTTTGTGTTTTTCTACTTTGAAATCGACGTGGATAAACATCCGCTCGGCCTCGAAATAGCGATTGAAAAAGCGCAATTTTTTCTGAGGTTGAAGAGCTTTGATTAACCAAATCTTTTGTGTTCATTAAACTGCATCCGTGGAAAGGGTGGGGGCAAATTGCCTACCCCCTTTGTTTAGCTCTGGCTTGAATAGCTCCTCTACAAACTGTGCCCATCGATTTAATGCTTCTTTGCGTTGCGGCAGCATTTCGTTCTTATTATACGTAGCCATAATACGAGGCATTTTATGGCCAAGGCATTTTTCAATCACAACTGGTTCAATATGCAGCACTTCTCCTAGTTGAGTCGCAAAGGTGCGTCTTAAATCATGTGCTGTCCAGCTTGGAATACCCAAACGATCTTCAATACGCCTAATAGCACGAGGTAGGGCATTCTCAGTTAAAGGAGTATTGGCTTTGACACCCGATAAAACATAATGAGAACTACTCGCTTTTTTCAGTTCTATTAATAAGTTTTTTACCTGCGGGCTTAAATGAATTTTCATTACATTATCCGTTTTTGAATGCTCAGCTGGAATCGTCCACAATGATTGCTCAAAATCAAATTCACTAAACGTTGCTAGCCTAAGCTCTGCAGTTCTCACCCCCGTTAGTAGAATGATCTTAATGGCGTTTTTTGTTTGGAGTGCCATTTGATTTTGTTCACTATCAAGGAATTTCCATAATGTTTTTATTTCATCAATAGAAAGGTAGCGATCACGGGATTTTTCTGTACCTCCAATATCCTTTGCACGAATACAAGCTGCTGGGTTATGTTGCATTCGTCCTCGACTCACTGCTGAATTAAAAACTTGTTTCAATGTGCTTAATACTCGATTGGCATGAACAGGCGCACCACGTGCAACGATATTATCTAATGCTACTGTTATATCTAATGTTTTTAATGTATCAAGCTCCTTATCCCCAAGCAGAGGAATAATATCACCATCGATTTGTTTTTTGATGGTTTGGGGTCGTTTGATATTTTTTTTAACATACCCTTCATACCAATCCAAAACTAATTTTTTTATTGTATTGTTTCTAGGGCGTGTCCTCAATTTAAAGCCATTAATTGAGCAGATTTGTCGATTTGTAAATTATTTTTGTTCATCATTACACCAATCTCTCATTTTAATTTAAGCCAGATTACCGAACATGCTAAAAAAAGCATCGATTTGAAGT
>DAIDKT010000106.1 GCA_027449905.1 Legionellales bacterium | reverse complement strand
ACTTCAAATCGATGCTTTTTTTAGCATGTTCGGTAATCTGGCTTAAATTAAAATGAGAGATTGGTGTAATGATGAACAAAAATAATTTACAAATCGACAAATCTGCTCAATTAATGGCTTTAAATTGAGGACACGCCCTAGCGGAACATGTTTTATTAAATGATTTCACAGACACAATGACAGTAGGTACTTATCAAGAACAAATTGAAAGAACTCTTCAGACAAAAGAAGAAAATCTTATTTATTATGGCATTGTCTTATTTGGTGATTGGACAAAAGTTACTGAGCTCACCAAAAAATGTTCTTTATGGCGATGAGGGGGAAATCATGTCTGATGAAATTAAAATATTAAGCAAAAGCGTTCAAACCGTACAGCAAGCTCTGGCTAAGAAAGGCTTGGTTTTTGAGGTGCTTGAGCTTTCTGCAAGTACACGTACTGCGAATGACGCTGCAAACACTATAGGGTGTGACGTAGCACAAATTATAAAATCCTTGTTATTTTGTTCTGCAAAAACAAATCAGCCTGTTTTAGTATTGGCAAGCGGTATCAATCGTGTGAATGAGAAAATCCTTGAGCAATGGGTAGGTGAAAAAATAGTTAAGGCAGATGCTCATTTTACACGTGATATAACTGGCTTTGCTATTGGCGGTGTTCCACCTGTAGGGCATAAACAAACGATTACCCATATTTTCATTGATGAAGACTTACTGCAACATAATGTTCTGTGGGCTGCTGCTGGTACACCTAATGCTGTTTTTAGCTTGAATTCCAGCGACATTGAATCGCTAACCCATGGCAAAATCATTGCTATCAAGTAGGGACATCATGCGAAAAATATTTTGGGATAATCCTTATCAATCTGATTTAGAAACTCGCGTGGTTTCAGTTGAGAATAATTATGTTTTATTCGAAGAAACAATCGCGTTTTCTTTTTCAGGAGGACAGGAAAGTGATCATGCTTATGTTAATGGACTCCCTGTTATTGATTCTAAGATAGAGGACAATCTTATTTATTATGTACTCCAAGATGAGCATAATCTTAAGCCTGGCGATGTAGTGACAATGAAAATTGATTGGCCTCGGCGATATAGGCTGATGCGTTTACATTTTGCTGCTGAATTGATTCTTGAGCTCGTGACACAAGAACTTAAGCTTGAAAAAATAGGGGCACATATAGCTGAATCCAAAACAAGAATAGATTTTTTCTGTGATAAAAATATTTCATTTTTATTTGAAAATATTCTGAGTGACTACAATAAGATCATAAAGCAAGATCTAAAGATTAAAACAGGATTTAGTGACCTCCAAAATCAAAGACGTTTTTGGGAAATCGAAGGATTCTCAAAAGTCGCTTGTGGGGGTACCCATGTTAAATTCACTTCAGAGGTTGGCCTTATTGCTCTTAAAAGAATAAACATCGGAGGTGGGAAAGAGCGCATTGAAATTAAACTTCTAGATGATAATTTGGGATTGTCTTAATTAAGATCAATTAGGGAGTATGGTTTTAATCATAAGCAAATAATTTGAAGCCTCACTATAATTTGATTCTTCGAAACCAGCCTTTTTGTAGCAACGAATGGCTTGAATATTATCATGATTTGGATCAACAACTACCAAACGAAAGCGGGTCAGAAACTCATTGATAAATTGATTGATAATTACTAGGCCAAGTCCTTGTCCACGATTTTCATGAGTAGCAATAAACAGATCGATGCCAGCAATGTGATTTGGATGATAGTTTTTAAATAAGCGGCTTTCTTGTTGAATACCTTCCGGGTAATGTTCCAATAGATAATAGTATTGAATAAAGCCAATAGGTTTATGATCCGAATAAATAATAAAGCTGGGTACATTGTCATGGCCTGTAAGTCTTGGAAGGTATTTATTTTCAATATCCTTGAGTGACCATGCCTGACCACGCGCATACAGTTGATTGATCGTCGGCTCTTGAAACCACTGATAGAGAAGCTGTAGGTCATCTTCATGTAATGGTTTGAAGTAAATCATTTATCTCCAATCGCTTTTGTCACTTTTTGCATCATTTTTGGTGTAACTTTTTCCTGATTTTCAATTTTACTGACGTAGGCTTGAGTAACATTCATCAGCTTGGCTAGTTCTTCCTGTGTGATACCTGCTTGAATTCGAGCTAAAGCAACTGGATTATCGATATAATCAGCAGGGTCAAATACCTCATATTCTAGATCTTCCTTTGCCTGTTTTAATTGTTCAGTAATTTGATGGCGCAGAGCTTGATAGGCAGCGACAGGTAAAAGGACATATTCGACCTTGCCATCCATTGATTTAATTGTCTGTAGGTTCATTTATAAGCGCCTCCACGGGGTTTAATTTTCTCAATTGAAATGATTTTCACTTCGTTATCTCTATCAAAAATAATTCGCCATTGTCCAACACGTAGACGAAAATAGGGTTCGCCTTGTAATTTTTTTATATCCAAGCTTGCGTTATCAGGGTCTTGTCCCAACAATAAAATCTTTTCAGTAATTCGAGTTCTATCAGGTTGTGGTACACTTTGAAGTGCTTTCTTAGCCTGTTTTTTGATCAACAATGTGTACGACACCATAAAACCTTGTTATTATTCTTTGATAGTTATTATAGGTTATATTTAGTTATATTTCCAGTGATAAGTTGTATATCGAATTTAGTGGCAATGTAGTGGCACGAGATGGCAAAAAATCATGATAAACGGCAACAAGTGGTAATCAATCAATTTAAGTAACAAATTGATTTTATTATCGTTATTTGTCATGTATTATTGCCATTAATAGCGCGATCTGGGATTCGTAATCAATAGGTCCGGCGTTCGATTCGCCGCAACGGCACCAGTCACAGCAAGGGTTTTAGAGGGTTGCCAAAGAAAGTTAGCCTCTAATATTTAAAAAACGTTCCTATAAACATTCCTCCAGGCTCATTGCTAGGCTTCATCTACGCCATTTTTGAGCGATGTATATATACTCAACAAGAACAGACTCCTCTTTCTTTAGTCTGAAAGTGATCAGGTAAAATACAGATGCCCATTTTAAACTTAGAGAGCATAAAGTATATGGGTAAATATAAGTCTAATTGTTTGTTTATTTTATTTAAATTCAGCTTTACTAAAAATAAAAGTTTATTCAAGTATCACGCCCGTCACTATCGTCACTTTTCAGATAAGTTCAGTGTGTTACTATCATGTAACAATACGATGTATTCATGAGTAAATAATAATGTTAGATACGGTTGTTAATCAGATTATTAAACAAGAAATACAACTGCTTGATAAAGTCGATGCGCTAGATGTACTTGCTGAGCTCATCGATAATGAATTTATAGAAATTGGCAGCAGTGCTACTGTTTACGATAAAGCCGAAGTCATACGATGGCTTGCGAGCGATGATCCATCCGAACGGACTGGAACTTCATTCAAAGCACATCCACTTGCTGAGAACATTATTTTATTGACCTATATTAGCAGCATCAAAGACACACAAGTTGCCGAAAGTAAGCAAGCTATGCGGTCTTCAATATGGAGATTGAGTGATGGTCAGTGGCGCATGGTTTTTCATCAAGGCACGCCATTGAAATAAGGAGGGAAAAGATGTTGCCTAAAAATGCGAGCTTACGACATGTAGCACTGGCGGTTAATAAGCTTGATGAATGCGAGCAGTTTTATAACCTACTTGGCATGCAGACAGAGCTTAAAGTGGATTCAATCGATGCTGTTGATAAACTATATCAAGAGGCAAAAAATCATCAGCTAACGATACTGAACGAACCTAAAACATTTGGTATTGGAACAAGAGGATTTAGTGTGCTTGATCCAGATGGAATTGAAGTAGCGTTTACATATCATCCACCCATGGCAGAAGACCTAATGGGTAGGAAGTCTTAAAATAAATATGTTTTTTAGCCTATCACTTGCATCACAAAAGTCACTTTTCAGTTAGGAGAAGCAAATGGACTTATCGTGAGTTATACAAAACAATTATTTGCAGTCAGCGCCGTATTTCAATTATTAGAGGCAACCAGAATCTCATTGTTTGGTGCATTACGCGCTTTAAAAGATACGAATTTTACCTTAGTCAGCTCAATTATTAGTTTTTGTGGTATTGCGTTACCTATTGGCTATTTACTTGCAACTCGATTTAATTTTGGTGGTCCTGGGCTATGGTCGGGGATGGCAATAGGTGCTGGGTTTAGTATGTCATTATTGTTTTGGCGTTTTAACTCAAAAATACAGGAAAGAATTAGCAAACTTAATATCTAAGGTACGGAAAGGCCTATTTGCCATAGCTGCACTTAAAACTATATTTTCTGACTTAATTTGGCCTCTACTTGTGCTCTTTCATCAGAATACAATACTTGAAACTGATCAAATATATTCAGATACTTAGAGGCAGAGGGTGATAACCCGTTTGTCATATTTATAATACTGGTGTGCTGCTCAGACAAGTCTTTCCAATGCCAAATCGGTTCATGATGGAAAATACGATTGCGTAAAAATCTAATACGATTTAATTCACGTGATAGGAAAGCTCGTGTCCTATGTCCCTTTGAAAGGAATGGAAACGCTGGTCTCAGCAATTTTGGCCATAAAACCTGTCCGTGTTCGTAGCGTACGTCAAATAAAGAAGCCCAAAATCCAAATGATAACTTGGCAACAACATGACCAGCTGTAATTTTCTTGTTTTCTTTTCGTAAGTCATCTATAACTTGATCCACCTGCTTTTTTTCTCTGCCATGTAAAAAGGATAGGTCGAACCAATATTCTGTACCAAAACTTGTGCTAAGTGCCTGGTGTAAAGAGTTACGCAGAGTAATTTCTAATATTTGCAATGCAGGATATAATGACTGGCTTAATTCAATGTTCCAGGAGTAGGCAATCAACGCATTGGTTTTACTATTATTGTATTTGGCGTGACTGAGATAACTGTCCAAACGTTCCTCGGAAAAAATGATTGATAATTCATCAAAAAAAATATGATTTGAATCCCGCATGGGTTTTGTCCTATAATATATGTACTGTCCCTGGGCAACTCCTCTCCTTATCTAATAGGTAGGTGATGAATCCGGGGTTTTTCTTTTTTAGCATTCTAAATTTCAAAACGCTTCTAGCGCTTTCATCCTTTCTAGCAACTCTGTCGTCTCAAACGTTTTATGGTGCACGCCAAGAAGAGTAGATATTCGACCCGCTTCTTCAAGTGTTATTTTACCTGACATAACGGCTTTCAATGATTCCAAGCCAAGCTGAGTCAATGCTCGTATATTACTAAAATCAAGAGCATCAGTCATATCAATTTGAATAGGTTCATCGGTGGGTTTAGCTGGGAGCATGCGATCAAGAAACAAACGGAGCATAGCTTCATTACCATCAAGAGCCATATTAATAGCCTTCTTGAATAATGCCTCTCTGTGAGGCTCTGCGAGAGTATTAAAGGCTTGTTGACGGTTACCAGTCCCTTTTGGCCGTCCTATAGGATTGCCACTGACACCTGATTGAAAAGGCATATTCCCTCCATAGGATTGTTATTATCAATACTTAACAATGATACCGTACAAAAAATTTGTCTCTAATAAATTATTTTTTGTGCTTATAATAACAAGAACAAAATGGTGCTCGATAACCGCATTCACATGTACTCTTAATTATCTCTGGTTCTGGAGATATATTGCGAATATGAGTGATAGCCATTTCAAGATCATAATTAAATGCCATTAAAATTTTGGCTAAATAACGATCTAGTGCTGTCTCTTCATGATTTGAATCTAAAAGCCTCCGAACTGATAGCCGTAAGACCTCATATCGTCTTTGATCTAGAGCATGCTTGCGTCATATTTCAACGTTCCTATTACTCAAACAGAGTGGGTAAACAACTCTTATTTGCTTGCGCTTGCGATGAGCATCCCTATCAGTGGTTGGGCGGGCGATCGATTTGGCGTCAAAAAAGTTTTTATTATTGCAACCAGTCTTTTTGGATTGTCATCATTGTTATGTGCATTTTCACCGGATTTAACAACCATGGCCATTCTGCGTTTTCTACAAGGGTTAGGTGGTGGCGTCATTGTTCCGGTAGGAATGACGATGGTATATCGCGTATTTGATCCGCCAGAATATGCGAGCATTACTAGTTTTATTTTCATCCCAACGCTGATAGCCCCGGCTATTGCACCTGCATTAGGTGGCGTAATTATTAATTACTTTGGTTGGAAGTGGGTATTCCTTTTTGCAGTACCCATTTGTTTTATTGCTATTGTTATATCCATGCTCATATTAAAGGAACAAAAAAGCGAAGAGAAAATACCGCTTGATTGGTTAGGGTTCTTACTTTCTTCTTGCGCGTTAATTTTAATGTTATATTTTAATGCCAATCCAAAGCTTAAAATTTCAGCATAAAATATGATCTATTTTACTTTGATGCATTGTTCAAAACCGTAGTTACTTTTTCCTTTATAAGATTTTTCATAGTAAAACTTATGGAAGCTCACAACATTTTTACCTTCTTTATCTTGATCAACAATGATCGAAGCGATGCCAACCCCTCTATCATCTGGATTTTTATTACTCCCAGTGCTTTCAAAATAAAGAGCCAGATCATTTCCTCTTGCAGCCGCCATCCCGGTATAAGCATATGGAATACCTTTCACATGAAAGTTAACCAAATAACTTCCATAACCTACATCGGCAAAACTAGCGCTTTCATCTTTTTTCAAAATCAAGGTTGCTGTAAATGGACCGTCCGAATGATCAGTTAAATGACAGTCATAAGTACCGCTAAAATCTGTGGCCATGGCACAATCGCAAACAAAGAAAAATAAGATGGAGATTAAAAGTTTCTGCATAATCCGTATCCTCATTCATAATGTTGATAATAAGAAAGGAAGTTGAAACATAGCCCAGTCCACATATAATCGAATCTTTTTTCACCGACCAAAGTTAATAGGGATTCAAAGTGGACTGGGAAGTAGAATTAATATCATTATATTTGTTTGTCTGCAACCATTGATAGACGCATGTTTTGAATTGAGCGATAGCCTTGAATAGATCCGTCATTCCGCAGTAACTTTTTGAATTAAATTTTCAAGAAAATTCTTGACACAGATCTCTGATTTTGATCTATTACTGCTTTTTGGAAGGCAGAAATGGATGCATCACGTTTTGAAGTACAACGATTGGATCACT
>DAIDKT010000105.1 GCA_027449905.1 Legionellales bacterium | reverse complement strand
TACGATCTCGAATACGTCCATCGCGCTCTTTTTTATGGCGCTTTTGTAAGTCTGCACGTTCTTGTGTTGTAAGTCGTCGTTCCATGCCGGTATTTGATCATACCTGGACTAAATTCGCAACTCCATTAGCGATGGGTATATTTCGTCCCATTTTCCTTCAAAAATGTTTTTGTTCATGTTGGCTCCCTTATTAAAAAGAATAAATTTGCAATGCTGCTTGCAAACTCAGTATAGGTTAAAAAGCAGTGCATAGATGTTTTTATACAATAAATATGCAAATGGTAAAAATTAAGGCTATATTGTTTATGGGAAACAATTTTAAATGGAGAACCTTATGTTAGGTACAATACTTCTTATTTTATTGATATTGTTTTTGATCGGCGGTTTACCAACCTGGCCTCATAGTAGAAATTGGGGATATGGTCCTGCTAGTATTATTGGAACAATTCTTGTTATTTATCTGGTATTAATTGTGATAGGTTTGATACCGATAGGTTTTAGTCACGGCGGATAATATTTATTAAAGGAGGCCAACCTATAACGAGTTATTATTCCAAAAATATTACTCAAGCAGGTTGGCTAATTGGTGCCGGTATAGAATGGTCTAAACAAAATTGGACATTACGTTCGGAATATTCTTATTTAAATTATGGAAATACGATAGAATTGAAGATACCGACTGTATATGGATTGATATATTCTAACGGTCATGGTCGTGCTAATCCAAGTTCCAATAGCATGGTGGTATCGATCAATTATTGGATTTAAAATCCTCATTAGAAGTATTGGCTGGATTGGTGAATACCAGGGACTATGAAAAATATTTGCTTCAGCTTTGTGAAACATGTGCGGTGGGTCATGACGATCGCTCATAACAAAAATCCCAGGCAGCGTCCTGTGATATCTTCCTCTATTTTGGATCATATTGGTAATACGCCGTTGATCGGGTTGAACCAATTTAACAAGCGATCAGACATTCATTTATATGGTAAATGTGAATTTTTTAATCCAACTTTAAGTATCAAAGATCGGATGGTTTTATCGATGTTAAGACAGTACGAGTATGATGGATTGCTTAAGCCTGGGTCAACAATCTATGAAGCATCTTCGGGGAATACCGGATCTTCATTGGCCATGATTGGAAAAAAATTAGGTTATCGAGTTGTGATCACGGTTCCTAAAAAAACCAGCCAAGAAAAGATTAACACGATGCGGTTATTTGGCGCTGAAGTCATGATATCCGAAGATGGCGCTCATATTGATTCACCTGACCATTATGTCAACAAAGCAAAAATTCTCCGTGAAGCAGATGTCAATGGATTTTATTTTAATCAGTATGACAATGAAGAAAATGTCATGACTTACTATAAAACCATCTCTCGTGAAATCTGGGATCAAACCAATTTTAACATTGATTATGTGATCTGTTGTGCGAGTAGCGGGGGGACTGTTACTGGTATTGGACGTTTTTTAAAAGAGAAGAACCCGCAAATAAAAATGATACTGGCAGATCCAGTCGGCTCAATTTTTTATGATTTTTTTCATGGAAACATCTTACAAACACAGCCTTATCAAATTGAGGGGGCTGGCAAAGATAAGGTTTGCTCGATTCATGATTTTAGTCTTATTGATGATGTGATTCAGTTTACTGATGAAGATGCTTATCAAGCTCTGAATAAAATAGCGTTGACAGAGGGGCTGTTAGTCGGCGGAAGTTCTGGCGGAGCCCTTGCTGTAGCAGAAAAATTAATTGATGCACTACCAAAAGCAAAACAATTGCATATGGTCGTCATATTACCTGACAGTGGATTTAAATATTTGTCTAAAATCCCTCTTGTTCATAAACCCTAAACGGGGTGTCACGCCCTATATGAAACACTTTGCGAATCAAAGCAATCAGGGATAAAATAGCCACATATTTTTGGGGTTGGATTTAGATGTCCATGAGCAAATTCAAAGTAGGATTAGTGCAAGAACAATGGCATCAGGATCCAGTTACGCATCAAATAAATCTGGCAGCAGGCATCGAACAGGCAGCTAAACAAGGCGCCGAGCTCATTGTTTATTCAACCGCCATTGGCGGCGAACCAACAGAGCCTTGGTTTTATAGTCAGCCGATGTGGCAAAAAGTGAGGGTTGCTCAAGGGATTATGGCGAATACTTTTATTGTGGCAATTAATCGTATTGGCTGAGAAGATGGCCTGGCATTCTATGGCAGTAGTTTTATTAGCAATCCGATGGGCAATATTTTAGCACAAGCTCCACGCGATGAACCAGGCTTTAACTCAATTCAGCTTCGTACTACTCTGATTTTTTAATTTTGTCTAAACGGAGCCATTGAATTCTCGACTTTAGCCATTTTTCCTTAATCGGTTCGCCCTGATAGGGGTAGGAATGGCCTTTCGAGCCACCCCTCCCTCCGAACCGGACGGACGGTTCTCCCGTATCCGGCTCTCCAGTTAGTAGTTTCCTCATCGGGATCGACTCGCTATTAATTCCGCATGAGCTTCTGT
>DAIDKT010000104.1 GCA_027449905.1 Legionellales bacterium | reverse complement strand
ATCTCTTAAAGAATTGTGTAGATAGTGGTCAATTTCTTGCATATTTAGCCCCTTGTTTAAGCAGGCTAATTTGATCATGACGCGATCTTTATTTCAACCACTAATTCGTGGGGATACATCAGTTCGAGACGCGTGCTACGCACGCTCCTCAGGGCGAACGGATTAAGGAAAAATGGCTAAAGTCGAGTCAGTGCGCGGGAAAGACAGTATCATTTTTATCGTGTACAAAGGCTAGGATTAGGAATTTCACAAAGTCGAGTTTAACCAACTTTGTAAATGTAGCCAATAATTCGTCTTTTTTTAGACGCGGTGATCAAAAATAGCTCCCTAAAGTCGAGTAACAACGCCTTGATTTAATTCGAAGACAGCCCCGTTCTTCTGGAGTTCTTGATATTTAGTCAATTGATTGAGATCAATCGATGTAAAAAAAAACTGTCCTTGAAATTGGGATAAGCACTGGATTAATCGTTGCATATGCTCAAAATCGAGCTCTGCAATGATATCATCAAATAAGTAAATACAAGGCTTGTCCATTAAGTATGTTTGTGCCAATTTCAAAGCAATAAGAATGATTTTTTGTTGGCCACGAGATAGTGTTTTTTTTGCATTTGCTACGGTCGTGTTAAATAAAATATCCGCCTGATGTGGACCTGAAATTGTATATTGTCGTAAACGGTCTTGCGAAAATTGATCTGATAATATAGCAGCGAGTGATTTACCACTCTCTTTTCTATCCCACCCCTTATCGTAGTGTATCGTACATGAAAGGTCAGTAAGCTGAGCTAATATAGCGCTAAAAGCGGTCGACCAATCTGAAAAATAGCTGGCACGCAGGGTGTGAATTTCGTGTGACAACTCCACTAATCTGCTATCCCAAGGTTGAAAATGTTGTCGATTAGCTTGTTGACGTAATAATGCATTTCTTTGTTGTAACACGTGATGGCATTGTTTCCATAAAGCATGATAGGCATGTTTCACGTGAAACATACCCCAATCCAATAAATTTCTGCGAACAGACGCGCCGGCATCCATAATCTGAAAAACATCTTGATAGATTAATTGACAAGGTAAAAAATGAGCGAGTTCGCTGCTGCGATTGCAGTTTTGCTGATTGATTTTAACCTTGGTTAAACCTGACCTCGATTTTTGAACACTAATAGATTGTTCAGACTCAGTTCGAGCAAACACAGTTAACTCCGATTGATGATAGCTGATGAGCGGGGCAACTTGACGTGTTCGAAAAGAGTGTCCGCGTGATAGCAAGTACACCGCCTCAAGGATAGAGGTCTTACCACTCCCATTGGCTCCACAAATAATGTTATAACGTGCATGAGGTGTTATCCTCGCAGAATCAATATTACGCACGTAATGAATATTTAATTGGGTTAGGCTCGTCATATTTTCATCGGCATGATGATATATTGATACTGTTCATCGCGCATAGATTGCACCAGAATACTGCTGTCTGGTTCTGAAAAAGATATCCGCATCAAACCATCATCTAAATGATTTAACACGTCCAACAGATAGGTGGCATTTAAACCAATATTAAGTTCATCCCCTGTCGTCTCAGCAACCAAAGATTCAATACCCTCTTCATGCTCCTGATTCGTCGCCGTGATAATGAGTGTATTCGGTCGAATCTGTAATAACACAGCCCGTATCTTTTCATTGGCCATAATAATAATACGAGATAAAGCTCGCTTTAAGATATCACGATCAATGATCACCGATTTATCTTGAGATCGAGGTATCGCTTTGGTGTAAGGTGGGAAACGGGCCTCAATTAATTTAGATGAAAAAATATATTGACTGGTGGTTAACTTAACATGGTTTTTATTTGCTGAAATCAAAATCTGCTCATCTGTCACGGTGCCAAGCAGCCGCATCATTTCTTGAATGCCTTTTTTAGGAATCAGTAATCGATGGTGCTGATTAGTTTGTTGAGAAGCCAAACGACAGATGGCCATGCGATGCCCATCCGTGGTCACAGCAGTCATTGTTTGCGGATCGATTTCAAGAAACAAACCATTCAAATAAACACGTACATCCTGTTGAGCCATTGCAAAGTAAGTTGATTGGAGGAGATGCATGAATAATGTTGTTTTCACACTTAACTCCAGATCACATAATTCATTCTCTGCAACTGGGTAATTATCGGCAGGTAAGGTGGCCAATTTAAATTGACTGCGACCGGCCTTGATGAGTAACGTGCTGTTCTGATAAGAAAATATCGGGTTCGCATCATCTTCTAACGAACGAATGATATCAATTAATTTTTTAGCAGGAACAGTAATTGACCCAGTCTTTTGATCGGCCACACAACTCAAGGTCGCTGTTATTTCTATTTCAAGATCGGTGGCGATGAGACTCAGTTGATTTTGATCTATTCTTAATAAAATATTTGCTAAGATTGCTAAAGATTGTTTTTTGTCAACAGCACCGGCCACAATAAGCAACGGTGTTAATAAGTTTTCTTTAGTGACAGTAAGCTCAAACACGATGATGATCTCCTATACCCGAAATGTTTCAAGATGGGTAACTACTCACTCTGTAGATAGGGACGGCCATGTTTGGCCGTTCTCCGAGCCGCGGTATCACCCTCCGAGCAGTTACCAAAATGGAATATTTTAGAGGAGAAATTGGCAAAACTTCTTGGACATTGCTTAAGATGACAAAATACGCATCAAATTTTTGTGATCCTCTGCAAAATCACCACCCTCTAACAGTAACTCCTTGACCTTACGACAAGCATGGATCACCGTAGTATGATCCCGACCACCAAAATGATCACCAATTTCAGGCAAACTATGATTGGTTAATTCTTTTGCGAGTGCCATCGCCATTTGTCGCGGTCTGGCTATCGATCGACTACGCCGCTTAGATAATAAATCAGATACTTTGACTTTATAATATTCTGCTACGGTTTTTTGGATATTTTCAATGGTTACCAATTTATCCTGTAAGGCCAGTAAATCACGTAATGCATCATTTGCAAATTCTATCGTGATGAGTTTCCCAGTAAAATGAGCATTGGCGATGACGCGTCGCAAAGCTCCCTCCAACTCACGAACATTGGAGCGGATGCGCTTTGCTATGAAAAAAGCGACTTCATAAGGCAACTCAATATTGGATTGCTCTGCTTTACTAATCAAAATAGCGACGCGCGTTTCGAGCTCAGGTGGCTCCACAGCAACTGTCAGACCCCAACCAAAACGAGACTTTAAGCGCTCCTCGACACCCTCAATTTCCTTGGGATAGCGATCACTTGTTAAAATAATTTGTTGCTGACCTTCTAATAGTGCGTTGAATGTATGAAAAAATTCTTCTTGTGATCGATCTTTTCCGGCAAAAAATTGAATATCATCAATCAGCAGCGCATTTAAGGAGCGATAAAAACGTTTGAATTCATTAATCGCATTGGTCTGCAACGCTTTGACCATATCAGCCACAAAGCGTTCGGAATGTAAATACAATACTTTGGCTTCAGGATTATTTTTAAGAATAGCATTGCCTATAGCATGCATCAGATGTGTTTTACCTAAACCGACACCCCCATAAATAAACAAAGGGTTATAAGCATCACCAGGCCGTTCCGCTACTTGCAAGGATGCGGCCTTTGCCAACTGATTTGAATTTCCTTCAACAAAGCTATCGAATACAAATTTTTTATTAATATAACTATTTTTGAAATGTTCTGCATTGGTCTTACTAACCATGGCTTTCGTTTGGGTCGAGAGAGGTTTGACAGCAGTCGGCGCAGGCTCTGCCGCCAGCTTGTCAGGTACTCTGCTCCCTATTTCAATGCTGACCAACTGTATAACATCTGGGGACAACTGATGAACAAGCTCAGTGATACGCGCATAGAAATTTTTTTTAACCCAATCAACAACAAAGCGATTAGGAGCCAATAATAACAAGGTCGTGTCAACCACTTCTGCTTGCAATGGTCTTAACCAGGTATTAAATTGTTGGGCAGGGTATTCTTCTTGCAAAAGATTCAAACATTTCTGCCAGATATTAACAGGCACCAGTTACTCCGGATAGAACATAGTCGGTCATTATAACGAAACAGCCCCTTATTGCAAACATAAGCAGAGTTCAGCAGCAATTCCCGCTTAAGCTTAAATTGTACCCCAGTTTAAAAAGCACGGGTATGATTTAAATTCAATCAAAAAAAGATTTTGACATCACCTAAGCCTCACTTTCAAGCCAAAGCATATCAAGCTCCTTTCCATCAAAAGAGCACTCGCAAGCAATAAAATCTCAAACCAGACTATTTTATCTGTTCAATATTAAACCCGAGTTATGGGTTTTACATAATTAAAATCAGTAAGTTATATACTGGGCTTTGGACAAGCCTCGATCTAATACGAGCCCGTGACCGTGGGCGAGCCCGCCGGAACCCGATCTGATTTTTTTCAACAAAATTCGTCTGATTATGCGATCATTTTCTCTATCAAAACGTTGGCGATAACTGTTGAAAATATCAAACAGTGATAATTCCATGCGTCTTTTGCCTGCAGCTGTCAACCAAAGTGGCCGCTTAAATAGCAACTCACCAGATGCTTTAAAAACCTGGGCGCGTAGCAATCGCAATGGGTAATCAGATAGTTTGGTGCCTTTTTTGCCCTTCATAATAACCTCATTCCAGCAGTCAATTTTTATGATGTGTATTTTCCCCCCGGCACTCATCTGTGAAAACTCAATGGATTCATCTGGAGCGCGCCACGTTGCAGGGTCATTTAATTGATGCGTATCACCATATGTTTTGGGGCGTCCACGCTTTTTGGTATCTGTTATCTCATCTGGGGTGTATGGATAAAAAAACTTTTTTTTATTCCTTGCAAAGGGCTCAAGGAAAGAGCAACAACACTGTTTGCGGTCTTATTACTTGATAAGGCAACAATCAGCTCCATAGCAGCGTCTCGTCTCGCAGGAAAAAAGCGATAAACTCTATCGCGGAAATTTTTAAAAATAGGTACAATCTCTTTCAGTATAAGGCAGCATCCATACTACAATTTATTTTTTCTGAGCAGAAAATTTTGCATTGTATAGCTGTTTTATGCCCTTAAGGAAATCAATCCAACAGTCCAACGCGTATCATAAGGAAATCCAACCATGAACCATTTTGATTTTGAGAAACTGCGTGAATTATTGATTCGAATCATCATGATGCTGACCAAATTGGCTCAAAAATCAGATTGATCGGGTTCGGGCTCGCCCACGGTCACGGGCTCGTATTAGATCGAGGGTTGTCCAAAGTCCAGTTGGTCATAGTTGTTCTCTTTATCAATGCCTATCTGAAATAGGCAGATTATATACTATGACTAATTACACAAAATTATTTACAGACCCCATTAGTTCTATAAGTTCCATAGGTAACCTAGGTTGTTGCATTAGTTCTATAAGTTCCATAAGATCCATATACGCATTCGTGTTCTTTAGACGCTCTATCACATCAGGTATAATTCTAGGCTCATTATATATAATTCTAAGAAGTTCTAGAGTCATTCTAATGATATTGGCCGCTTTGCCAAAGGCTATGATAATTGTGCGTAGCCCTGAAAGCCAACTATTATTTTCCGCAGCATTGCTTAACATTTGATAGCAAGCATTTAATCCTTCTTCTACTAATTTTGTTGCTGTCTTGCCAATCAGCCGCCAAGTATGGTTATGGTAATAATTATTTTTATTATTGAAGAATCTATTTATCATAATATTCGCTTCATGTTTGAAAAATTGACCAATTATAACACACAACAACACGTAAATATACTCTCGACAGGCAAAAAATATTTTTTATGAATATGCTTCACGCAGCTTTGCGAGTAGTCCGTTTAGTGTTTAATAATACTTCATCTACACGAGCCCAATTACGCGTCTTCTCAGACCATCTACAAGGGTTCTTCTGTTTGGCGAGTTCATATATTTGTGTTCTTTTCGTTAATATTGCTTGATCTTCTTCATTATGTCGCGCATTGGGTGTGACGAAATTGATGTCACTATGTTCATCAAACACATCGAAACCAACAATTTTTCTACTGAAAACATCCAAAAAGAGATAAAGATAAAAATATTTACCACGTATGTCGCTGGTTAGGTTTGATGGCAACGAGCTCATCTGGCTTTCGGTGTACTCTAGGACGTGCAGCACTACGATGCTGCATCATCTTATTTGTGTGAAGCACGCGGTATATCGTTGATTCCGATCCAACATAGTCACCTTGATCGGCAAGATTAGGTACAATTTGACTCGGTGGCTGATTACGATATTCAGGTGAATTTACAACTGTAAGAATATGTACGCGTTCAGCATCGCTGAGTTTATTGTGTGGCACAGTTAACGGGCCACGACGTTTATCCTTAACGTTGCATTCTTTATTCCATCGCTGAAATGTACGTATATCAAACTCGAGGAGTTCACAAGCTAGTTTAAGCCTGCACCCGGCAGCACAGCCTTCTTTTATCAATCCAATCGCGCTAGGGTCTGTTGACAATTCATTTTCTGATGCCCTACGTCGCGGGACGTCGAGATCTGAATTGTCAACACGCCCTTTTTCCTAGAGATTTTTTTATAGCGGGAATTGCTGAGAGTTCAGTAAGTATCTATAACTTTCTTCATCTTGTCTGCCGCTCATCTTTTAATTTTGCTTAGTCAGAAAAATGCTTATGTAAAATAACCACACGCACAACTTTCCATAGGAATTTTCGCGCCAATAAATCAGTGTTAACAGAATCCTAATGACATCCTTACCTAAAAAAGCAATGGCGTGGAGGTATTATCTTCAGGTAGAATGAAATCCATTATTGGTTTTTTATCGCGGTAACAATCATGTTGATTGATCGAGCGGGTTACCGGTTGAACGTTGGAATTATTTTAGTCAACGAATCAGGCCGCGTGTTTTGGGGAAAGCGTTATGGTCATGATGCCTGGCAATTTCCACAGGGTGGGCTTGCACCGTGTGAAACACCGACTGATGCGTTGTTTAGAGAGTTACACGAAGAAATTGGACTAGAAAAAGAAGATGTACAAGTATTGGGCGTTACCAAGCGATGGTTGAAGTATCGTCTTCCCAAACAATACCTGCGGCATGGCACAGAGCCATTGGTTATCGGTCAAAAACAAAAATGGTTTTTACTGCAATTGGTTGCGAACGAACAAAAAATTCGCCTCGACCTGAGTGATTCTCCTGAGTTCGACAGTTGGCGTTGGATAGATTATAAAGAACCATCCGAACTGGTTATATTTTTCAAGAAACAAGTTTATATCCAAGCACTGAAAGAATTAGAGTATTTACTAAAAAAACGTCGGACCCCGTTTGGTATTCGGCGAAAACGAAGTCATCATGGCCATTAAATGCTAAAGATATTAAAAAGGATCGTACAGGATGTAACCACGTCGCAGCATCTGACCGACGCACTCAATACACTTGTACAATGTGTGCGAACAGCCATTTATGCAGAGGCCGTCTCTGTTTATTTGATTGATAACAAACACGCGGAATATGTATTAATTGCAACAGAAGGTTTAAATAAAGAAGCGGCATCTAAAGTTAGGATTCCGATAGAAAAAGGGCTCATTGGCTTAATTGGTCGACGTGAAGAGCCTCTTAATGTTGAAAACGCCTCGGCCCATCCAGCATATTACTATAATCCGCTGTTAAATGAGGACCATCTTCATGCCTTTTTAGGCGTTCCGATTATCCAGCACCGCAAATTGTATGGTGTTTTAACAGTGCAGCAGACCACAAAGCGCTGTTTTGATGATGCCGAAGAGGCTTTTTTAATCACTCTGGCTGCGCAATTAGGTGGCATGATCGCCCATGCGGAAGCCACAGGTGAGCTGGCACAATTAACAGAACCCCATTCTAAAGAGACGCCAAAAACCGAGTCATCGCAAATTGCTTTACATGGGATTGGAAGCGTGCCGGGGGTTGCGATTGGCACAGCCGTCGTCGTTTACCCTCCAGCCGACATTGATCTTGTTCCAAGACATCTCGTTGATGATGTGGAAGCAGAAGTTGCTATATTTTATGACGCGTTGCAAGTCACGCGAGATAATATGCATAAATTGAGCAGCAGAATGAAAACCAGCGTGTCCGAGGAAGAGCATGCTTTATTTGATGTGTACTTACGGATCTTGGATAAAGACAGTTTAGGTGCTGAAGTGGTTCACGAGATTCGCAGCGAACAGCTGGCAGCCCAAGCAGCGCTGGCGGGTGTTATCAAAAGGCACATTTTACAATTTGAAAATATGAATGATGATTATTTACGAGAACGCGCCAGTGATTTTCGCGATATTGGCAGGCGCGTTCTGGCCGAATTGCAATCGTCACAACATGAAGAGATCGATTATCCTAAACGCACCATCTTAGTCGGAGAAGAAATCACGGCGGCAGCTTTGGCGGAGGTACCAGAGGGGCAACTAGCAGGGATTGTTTCAGCTAAAGGATCAAATAGTTCACATGTTGCGATCTTAGCCAGGGCAATGGGTGTGCCAACCATCATGGCTGTGCGTGGTCTCAAAGTAGAACAATTATCACGTCGAGCGATGATCGTTGATGGATATTATGGTCATGTATTTATTTCTCCGTCAAAAACATTATTAGCGGAATACAAACAATTAATTCAAAAAGAAGATGCATTAAATCAAAGCCTCAGCAGTTTAAGAGACAAACCGGCCGAAACCACCGATGAGCACCGCATTGCCTTACATGTCAACACGGGTCTTGCGATGGATTCAGGGATGTCGATGAGTGTTGGTGCCGAAGGAGTCGGTTTATACCGCTCGGAAGTGCCTTTTATGAGTCGGGATCGATTTCCATCAGAAGACGAACAATACATTATTTATAAACAAACACTCAAAGCATTTGCCCCACGTTCAGTCACTATGCGCACGTTAGATATTGGTGGTGATAAAATTCTCCCCTATTTTCCCATCAAAGAAGACAATCCCTATTTAGGATGGCGCGGTATTCGCGTGACTTTAGATCATCCTGATGTATTCTTATTACAAGTACGTGCCATGATGCGCGCGAATGAAGAGTTAAATAATTTACGGATCATGCTGCCGATGATTTCGACCCTCAGTGAGGTTGACGAAGCCAAATACTTGATTAATCAAGCATATAGTGAGTTATTGGAAGAGGGGTGTGTCATTGAAAAGCCAGAGCTCGGTATTATGATTGAGGTACCTGCGGCTGCGACGCAGGCAAAAGAGTTTGCCAAACGCGTTGATTTTCTTTCTGTGGGCACGAATGACCTAACCCAATATTTGTTAGCCGTGGATCGCAATAATGCGCGAGTGGCAGGGCTTTATGATTCACTCCATCCAGCCATGTTACGGGTTCTGATGAAAATTGTTGAAGGGGGGCATGCTGGGGGAGTGAAGGTCAGTATTTGTGGTGAAATGGCGAGTGACCCGTTGGCTGTGATTTTATTATTGGCCATGGGTTTCGATACACTGAGTATGAATTCTGCCAGTTTACCCCGGGTGAAATGGGTGATCCGCAATTTTTCCTTGGCTATCGCGCGCAAAGCATTAACAGATGTTTTAGAGTTAGAGCATCCCGCTGAAATTCGGTTATATTTACAGCGAGCATTGGAAGAACAGGGCTTGGGCGACTTAATCCGTTCGGGAAAATCGTAAGCAAGGTGGTTTAATTTCTTCAGAAATGAAAAAAGGTTCTATTCATCACATTTGCAGCCCGGAAATTACTTGAGGGACATGGCATACGAGAGTTGTACCCCATAAGTGCCATAATATGCGAGTGATGGTGTCAACGATTGAATAATCTATCGGCACACATAGCCGACTCAGATCAAAATAACCCATTAATTTTCATAGCCAAGCTTCATCAACGATATTAAGACAGGCTAAATAATGATATAATGGTAGCCAAAATTAGACAAATGAGACTATCGCATGAGCGTTGAAAATACCACGTATGACTCGACGAATATTAAAGTATTGAAAGGATTGGATGCTGTCAGAAAACGTCCCGGTATGTACATTGGTGATACCGACGATGGTACGGGTCTCCACCATATGGTATTTGAAGTCGTTGACAACGCAATTGATGAGGCACTGGCCGGCCACTGCCATGAAATAACGGTTACCATCCATGGTGATGAATCAATAACCGTGGTCGATGACGGTCGTGGTATTCCGGTTGATATTCACCAAGAAGAGGGTCGCTCTGCTGCCGAAGTGATCATGACGATCTTACATGCGGGTGGTAAATTTGATGATAATTCATACAAAGTCTCCGGTGGACTTCATGGCGTCGGGGTTTCTGTTGTCAATGCATTATCAGCGGAGCTCCATTTAAAAATTCGCCGTGACGGGCACTTACATGAGCAACATTACCTCCATGGTGAGCCTGTTGCTCCTTTAGCGGTCACTGGAACAACCGAAGCAACTGGAACTCAAGTTTGGTTTAAACCGAGTTCCGACACATTTACCAATATTATTTTTGACTATGATATCTTAGCAAGGCGTTTGCGCGAACTCGCCTTTCTAAACTCTGGCGTCTGCATTCATTTAATTGACGAGCGCGAAGAAAAACGAGACACATTTTGTTATGATGGTGGTATTCAAGCATTTGTAGAACTTTTAAATCGCAATAAAAACCCGATCATACCCGTGATTTTTTCTATGAATGGTGAAAAAGACCACATTCAGGTTGCTCTTTCTATGCAATGGAATGACACCTATCAAGAAAATATTCATTGCTTTACCAATAATATTCCGCAACGAGATGGTGGGACGCATTTGGCCGGCTTTCGTTCTGCACTAACACGCACACTTAATACCTACATCGAAAAAGAAGGGTTTGCAAAAAAAGCGAAAATTGTGACAACGGGTGATGATGCACGCGAGGGGTTAACTGCTGTTTTGTCAGTTAAAGTCCATGATCCCAAATTTTCATCACAAACGAAAGATAAATTAGTTTCGTCCGAAGTAAAATCCGCTGTTGAGTCTTTGGTCGCTGATAAGCTCCATGATTTTTTATTAGAAAACCCGGGCATTGCAAAAATGATTGTTGGTAAAATCATTGACGCAGCACGAGCCCGTGAAGCCGCGAGACGTGCGCGTGACATGACTCGGCGCAAAGGGGCTTTAGACATTGCGGGATTACCAGGAAAGCTCGCGGACTGTCAGGAAAAGGATCCGGCACTATCCGAGTTATACATCGTTGAGGGAGATTCTGCCGGCGGCTCCGCGAAACAGGGCCGTGATCGCAAATTTCAAGCTATTTTGCCCTTAAAAGGAAAAATATTAAACGTTGAAAAAGCGCGTTTTGATAAAATGTTATCTTCGCAAGAAGTTGCAACGTTGATTACAGCCTTGGGCTGCGGTATTGGACCAGATGAGTATGATCCCGATAAAATTCGTTATCATCGAATCATCATCATGACCGACGCCGATGTCGACGGCTCTCACATTCGCACACTGTTATTAACCTTTTTTTATCGACAAACGCCTGAGTTGATTAAGCGCGGTTACATTTATATAGCTCAACCACCGTTATATAAAATAAAACAAGGCAAACAAGAACAATATGTAAAAGATGACGATGCCTTATTTGAACATCTAACGCTCGCGGCATTGGAAGGGGCTTCTTTTTCACCTGCGACCGATGCACCTGCCATTACGTCACTGGCCCTCAGCAATTTAGTCAAACAATTTAGACGTCTTGAAAAACTGATTCATAAATATGCCAGACGTTATCCCGCAGATATCTTAAAAAGATTGCTGTTACTCCCCGCGCTGCAATCCGCAGACTTTTCTCAGCGAGAGCACATCCAAAACTGGATAAAGCAGTTAATGATCAGCTTACAAGCACTGGGTAGTAAGACTCAACATTTTAGTGTTGATTTTATCCACAATCCAGAAAACAATCATTATATACCGCGGGTGATGATGCGACAGCATGGCACCGAGCACATCATCACGTTGAGTATGGAATTTTTGCTATCTAAAGATTATAAAGACATGCATGATATTCAGATAGAGCTCAGCACGCTGATAGAGCCCGGTGCTCATATTAGACGCGGGGAAAAAAGCCTGGCCGTTTCAAACTTTGAACAGGCATTGATGTGGTTGATGGATGAGGCCAAGCGAGGGCAAACGATCCAGCGCTATAAAGGATTGGGTGAAATGAACCCCGAACAATTATGGGAAACCACCATGGATCCCAACGTGCGTCGCATGTTACAAGTCACCATTGACGATGCGGTCGCTGCTGATGCGTTATTCACAACCCTCATGGGTGATCAAGTCGAACCCAGACGTGATTTTATTGAGAGTAACGCCCTAGAGGCCGAAAATATTGATATTTAGTCATGCTCTGTTGACAATTCCAGGGACCGGTTATCAACTAATTGATCGCGATATCCCATGTCGTGATCCGGCAATAAATAGCCATGGTGAATCAAATGATTGACTATTTGTTGCACGGCCATTTCAATCGACATCTTGGCCGTATCTAAAATAATGTCGGGGTTTTCTGGTGGCTCATAAGGATCGTGGATACCGGTAAAATTTTTTATTTGGCCGTGCCTCGCTTTAAAATAAAATCCTTTTGTGTCGCGCGATTCACAAACTGCGAGAGAAGTGGATACATAGACTTCTATATAACCACCATAAGCACGAATTAATTGCCGATTTTCTTCTCTTATCTCGCGATAAGGGGCAATCACTGCGCAAATAGCAACCCCCCCAACTTTCGTGACTTCAGCGGCAACGTATCCTATGCGTCTTATATTTAACTCACGGTCAGTTTTACTGAAACCCAATTCTGTTGTTAAGATTTTTCGGATGATATCCCCATCCAAAATCGTGATATTTCTTTTACCAAGACTCATGAAGCGAGATTTAAGCGCATGAGCCAATGTACTTTTACCTGCACCGGACAGTCCTGTAAAGAAGACAGTAAAACCCTGTTTATGTTTTGGCGGATAAGCGAGAGACAGTTCATCAATAATTTCCGGAAAGGAAAACCAGCTTGGAATCGGGCGCTGCATTGATAAATGTTGGCGCAGCGCTGTGCCTGAAATAGTGAGTGCCGTTTCATGTGATTTAATTTCATGAAGCGAAGCATAGTCTCGGCGCTCTTTGACGTAAACCATTTCGGCAAAAGGAACGATCCCTATCCCTATTTCTTTTTGATGCGCCATCACCAGTTCTTGTGCTGCATATTCTTGATAAAAGTTTATACCGAATGAGTTTTTTCCAGGGCCCGCATGATCGCGTCCTATAATAAAGTGTGTACAACCGTAGTTTTTCCGAATCAGCGCATGCCAGAGTGCTTCTTTGGGGCCGGCCATGCGCATAGCCAGTGGCAAAAGACTCAATGTGACCGCACCTTTGGGATAATAAGGTATTATTTTTTTATAGCAGCGTACACGCGTAAAATAATCAATATCACCCGGCATGGTTAATCCAACCACAGGATGAAGCAGAATATGAGCATCAATTTCCCGGGCTGCTCGGAGAGTGAGTTCCAGATGGGCACGGTGGATGGGGTTTCTCGTTTGAAATCCAACCACTTTTTGATAACCAGACTTCAAAAACTGATCCTTTAAAAATTGCGGGGTATGGCGCAAGTCAATAAAATCATCATGGCTGATTTTGTGCAATGTAGTCAACGGCCCACCCAAATACCATGAGCCTGCTTTGTCCAGGGTATAGGAGACACCTGGATGGGCAGGATCCTCGGTCCCAAAAACCGATCGCACCTCATCGCGTTTTTCAGGCCGCCATTTGTCAGAAATCTTCATGGTAGCCAAAAGCGATTGATCCTCATCACACAAAAGAATGTCCTCTCCGATTATCACCTGCTCGGCAAAGGCGTCGCTAACATCCAAAGTAATGGGGATTGGCCATAGTTCACCGGTTACCAAACGACCATCAGACAAAACACGTTCATAATTTGCTTGCGACAAAAACCCTGATAAAGGACTAAAACCACCGACCAGCAACATTTCCAAATCACAACGTTGTCTTGCAGAAACAACCCACTTTTTATCCATTCGCCGCCATCTCCTGTTTTATAATCCCTGAGTTTAAAGAGATCGTGGTTAAAAATAAATGGGAATTACTTGCAGGGTCAGATTTGAGTGAATTTTTACACTGATCCTTTTTATTTAAATCCCAGACTGCAGTACAATATCGATTTGACGCTAAACGGCAGGCTCAATCATGGACTTATTAAAATACACCAAAATATCGCCTGACAACCTATTGCATTTTCTGCTACCAGCTTTGTTGTTTGTGACGCCAATAAGCTCTTCGGCCAAAAGTATTTTACTACCCATGGTGATAATCATCATCCTCCTTTCACCAACTCACAGACAGCACCTCATGACATTATGTGCCAATCGATGGTGTCAATTTCTACTGTTGTTGTTTTTTATAGCTGTAATCGGCTGTCTTTGGAGTCAAGCAAGTCTTGCAGAACGAGGGCTTGTCTTGGAGAAATGGAGTAAATTATTATACTTACCCATTTTGATAGTGGGATTTCGAGAAGAAAAAACGCGCCGATGGGCGGCACATGCCTTCCTATTTGCGATGTTGCTCACTTGTTTGATATCTATTGTCCTCCACTTGAGCCAATATAACTTAAGTGGGAAGGCAGCCGCAGATGGGGTCTTTCGTAACCACATCATGACGGGCATCATGATGTCATTTGCTACTTACTTAACCGCAATATTTTTTGTGCAGCAAACTCATTCCATCAAAAAAAATCCTAAGTTATCACGTATCGGCTATTTGTTAATGGGACTGCTATTTAGTTATCAAATATTTTTTGTCAACCAAAGCCGATCTGGCTATGTAGTATATCTATTGTTAACCAGCTTATTTATTATCCAAGTGTTTGATAAACGCCAAATGATGATAGCCTTTTTATGCACCATTTTGGCATTTTCAGGGTGTTTTTATTTAAGTCAAGTTATGCGCGACACAGTCAGGTCAGCCATTCAAAACATCCACACATATCAACATGACAAAGATACTTCGCTTGGCTATCGTCTACAATTCCACAGCTACGCTAAACAACTGTTTCAGCGCCATCCTTTGATAGGTGGCGGCACAGGCAGTTTTACTTATTCTTTCAGAACAGATGACCCGGTGCCATCCTGGACGCATTCCGATGCTCATTCTGGGCGATTACTAGAACCACATAGTCAATATTGGTTGGTGGCAGCAGAATTAGGTTTAGTCGGATTGATTTGCTTCGCGCTACTATATGCTGAACTATTTGTTCATGCTTGGCGACTCCAGGTCTATCGACCGATTGCGTTTGCTTTATTGATTATCATGCTCATGGGTAATTTAACTGATTCCCTCTTATTTTACTCAGGTTCAGGTTACTTTTTTATTTTATTTTTAGCCCTTTGTTTCGCTGAAAAAATGGATTCTTCAAACATTAAAAAATCAAAATCCAAGGTGAGTCAAGCTTATGCATAATCATCATCGACCTCGCAAGCGCTTTGGTCAAAATTTCCTGCAAAATCAGGCGATCATTGAAAATATTTTAGAAGTCATTCATATCAAAGCAAACGACCATGTTATCGAAATTGGGCCTGGACTCGGTGCTTTAACTCGGCCTTTATTACAAAAACTAGATAAATTAACTGCTATTGAAATCGATAGAGATTTACAAGCCCGACTATCTGCGATGCCAGAAGCAACAAATCGTTTAACCGTCATTGGCGGCGATGCATTATCCATCGATTATAGTAAATTTGGGGAAGGGTTGCGGCTGATCGGCAATCTACCCTACAACATATCCACCCCCTTATTATTTCATTTATTACATTTTGTTTCTTATATTGACGACATGCACTTTATGCTGCAAAAGGAAGTCGTTGAGCGCTTGGCTGCTCAACCTGGGAATAAAACCTACGGGCGCATCAGTGTGATGATCCAGTATTACTGTGAAGTAACCCATTTATTTGATGTTCCCCCAGAGGCATTTTACCCGGAGCCCAAGGTTAACTCAGCCATTGTTCGCTTAACACCCCATCACCCTTCACCATATCCCGAAATCAATTTTTCTGATTTAGAAAAAATTGTTGCTCAATCATTTTCGATGCGCAGAAAAACCATCACCAATAATTTAAAACCTATCATGAATGCAGCAACAATCGCCTCCTTGGGTATTGATCCGACGCTTAGACCCGAACAACTTGAGCTAATAAATTACATACAACTAGCGAAATATATTTCTAATTAAGATATACTTGTGCAAGGATTTATCATTGAATGGAGAATGCATGTTTACTCACGATGAGAAAAAATCAAAGCCTAAAATGGCAAAGTCGTTAAAAGATTTAATCGGCATGATACCGCTGGAACAAATATTAAACGAGCCGAAGCGCGAAGTGATGTTGTCATATATAAAAAAATCCATCGGCCTCAGTGCCACTGGCTTTGATAAATTAGCGCTACCACTGTTGCAACAGATTGCCCGCTATTGTCAGGGATTGCCAGAAACATCGCTCTATTATGCTCATCGCGGCGGTTTGCTAGATCGCTGTTTAAACCGAACTGAAGCCGCGCTTCAACTCATGTTAAAAATCCTCGTCATAAAAAAAGATGAATCGCCTTCTGAAGAGCAAAAGTTATGGCTATATGCTTTGTTTTCTGCCAGCATGCTCCAAGGAATTGGTAAACTATACACAGATTACACGGTGGATTTATTTGATACCAATGGCCAATACCTGAAACAATGGCAACCTTTATTTGAAGATTTATTTTCGTCAGGGAAATATTATCAGTTTGATTTTTTGCGAGGTGACGATGTTGCTTTTCGGAATCATGTCACCTTAATACTGGCAAAACAAATGATGCCGCGGGCTGGATTTATAAGACTAAGTTCCAATCCAGAGGTATTTGCTGTTTGGCTGATGTTATTACAAGAAGTGCATGATTCAACTGATCCATTGGCAGCTATTTTAGATCGTGCCAATGCCATTGCGATTCAACGTGATATAAATGAATATTTGTTGAAGCATACCAATAGAATAGATGGACAAGCGCATCGGATCAGTAATTTTATTGATAAAACACCAGATGTTGCTATGGATAAAGAGCGTTTGGTTGGCGCTGAGTTCATTACTTGGTTAACCCAAGGCTTTGCTAACGGTAAGATTCTTATCAATCAACTCGCTCAAATTGTACCCAGTGGTATTGTCATTTCCCCTGAATTATTTGATATGTTTGTCCGGGAAGATCAAAAGCGTGTCAATAAAAATGCAGTTCGGCAAGCTTTTCTTGCCTGGAATCTACACCGCCTCATGCAGGCAGCAAAAGAGTCGGCAAACATCACCAATAAAATTCAAATTGACACTGCCCTCTTACCAGACACCGTTAAAATCTTTCACCCGCAATCAAATAAAATAACCACGGTTGCAACGATAGATCTTGTTCATCATTTCGAAGCCTATAGTCAATCGGCATCCGGTGAAATAAAGTTAACGATCCATCATTTATCTTCAGCAGGTAAATGGGTACCTGCTGAAGAAAACATCGGCGCGCCGCATCATGTCCAGTTCAAACGTTTCTGATTATGCAATAGGCGATGTGCAGGGCTGCTATGATGCGCTGCAACGTTTGCTCGATGCCATTCAGTTTAATGAACATACCGATCGACTTTGGTTTGTAGGGGATTTGGTAAATCGCGGACCACAATCATTAGCTGTGCTGCGGTTCATTAAAAACTTACCCTTGCAGCCCCGTATCAGTTTGGGTAACCATGACTTGTTTTTATTGAGCCTCATCTTTGTAAATCGCGACTTGCATGGTGCCGAGGATACACTTCAGGACGTTTTAAATGCCCCAGACTGTGATGAGTTGGGTCACTGGTTGCGAAAACAATCTATTTTATTCTATGACACTCATCTGAACATCGCCATGTGCCATGCTGGCATCGCACCAATGTGGAATTTAACCCAAGCCAAATCATTGGCAACAGAGCTTGAAAACGAGCTTGCAGGTGATAATTTTCGTTATTTTTTATCGCACATGTATGGCAACAAGCCAAATTGTTGGACAGATTCATTGGTAGGCATGACAAGATTGCGGGTTATTTGCAATTACTTCACCCGCATGCGTTTTTGCAAAGCCGATGGGAGCCTGGCCCTTGAGTTTAAAGAGAGTGTTGCCAGTGCACCTGCTCATGTGTTTCCTTGGTTTTCGCTTCCCAACCGGGTTGTAATTAATGCAGATATTGTTTTCGGTCATTGGGCCGCGCTAGAGGGAAAATGCCATCTTCCTCACTTGTACGCAATCGACACAGGTTGTGTCTGGGGAAAAAGCATGACAGCATTACGTCTACAAGATAAGCAGCGAATGACGGTACCTGGTTTATGAAATCTTTTTTTTTATTGATGTTTACAGCGACGTCCCTTTTCGCCACGCAATCAAGTTTATATCGATGGGTCGATAACACCTCTCAAGAGAATAATCGAGTTGAAGCTGCGCAAAACCGCTTAAAGCAAGCCATTCATAACCCTGAATACTTATTAAAAAATTGGATAGAATTACCGATTTCGCCGACTTCGAAGCGAAAAGAACCGATGCAGCTAAGCTTGCGAGAGGCCATCTTGTTATCTTTACGTTACAACCCAAACATTCAAAACGCTGAACTTGATCGCATCATACAGCGTTACCAACTGCGCTTAGCTAAAAATGCCTTTGAGCTACAATACGCGCTGGCAGCAACCGCCATGGTGACCAATGCAAATTATAGTGGTGTTGGTAGCGGCTCTACTCGTAGCTACCTGGCGTCACCAGAATTTAATTATAAAAATACCATCGGCACGCAAGCCGCATTAAAGATGGACAACAGCGTTGCGGTTGACGGGAACTATAATCCTTTATTAAATTTAACATTAAAGCAACCATTACTGCGCGGCTTTGGCAAAAAAGCCAATGAAGCGAGCTTACTGAATGCCATAGATAGCGAATGCTTGAATAAATTCAAATTGCAACAAGCCGTTATCGATCAGCTAACCCTGGTGATAACCGCTTATCGTGCGACCATTGTCAGTGGCAATCATCTACAAACAGAACGCCGTCAATTAGAAGAAGCGCATCAGTCTTATGCCATGAATGAAAAGAAAATTGCCGCTGGGCAACTAGAACCCACAGCCAACATTCAGCAATTGTACCAAATAGAATCGATAAGCCTGATGGTCGAGCAAGCAGAAAACGAATTTTCCAATGCAGCACAAAATTTGTTACAAACCATTGGGCTCGATCCGGATATGCGACTATCGGTCCCAAGTGATGTCAATTTGGACGTGATTCATGTACCAGACGTAGACGATTCCGTGGCGTTGGCACTAAAAAATAACACGGAATATCTTACCTTAAAAATGTTGGTGCGTGCAGATAAAAGAGCCTATGAAATGGCTAAAAATCAGCAATTGTGGCAACTTGATTTAACCGGAACTGTTCAAGCAGGAACGATCACCGACGTGGCAGCAAAGAATGTCACAGGTATTCGGAGCGTTTATGCGGGTAACAATGTCAATGAAGCCGCGAGTATTAGCTTAACGATTCCACTTGAGGATATTAATCGTCGAAACGCCCTGATTACTGCTAAAATACAATTGGAAAAAGATCGCATCAACCTGATCGCGGCTAAAAGAGCCTTCGTTACCACCATTAAAAATACCATTACGACCATTAAAAGTTTGGCTAAACGCTATACCTTGGCACAACGACAGGTTGAATTAGCAGAGAAATCATATTTAATAGAGAAAAAAAAATTGGACGCCGGTATTGCGAGTGCACTCGATGTGAATAATACTCAAAATCAATGGATTCAATCACAAATGGGATTGATCAACGCCAAAATTGCTTATTTAGACGAGTTATCCTCGTTACAACGCCTATTGGGGATCACGTTAGACGAGTGGCATATTAAATTGAGGTATATGGGATAATTCATATGAAAAGAGGGTGTATTGACAATCCATTAAAAAAGGCCGACTTTTGGCATTTTATCCAAAAATTTTATCTGTTCTTAACTGATACCCCAAAAAGTCAACATGCCCTGGGTGCTATCCTGTTAATCGGTACAATGACGACTGGTTTACTGGCCTGTAAAAAACCAGCGGTAACCAAGCATGCAGCACACCAACAATATACCATCCATACAACCACCCTAAAAAGAACATTACATTTTAGTGGAACTATTCAACCCTTAAAAGAAAAATCAATCACCAGCCCTGTGAATGCCGTGATTGAATCCATGAATTTTCATTACGGCCAATTGGTTGATGAAGACCAGGTGGTATTCGTGCTCAACTCTCAAGAGTTACAACGCGATTACAACGAAACACTCACCGAGTATTTAAAAGCAAAAGATAGTTATGACATGACCATCAACAAATTTACAGGCACCGTCGAACTGTGGAATGCCGGTTTATTATCAAAAAACAGTTATTTAAATGAAAAATCCGCCCTTAATACTTCAAGACTGGCCCTGATTCAAGCCAGTCGTAAATTATCTGAATTACTTGAAAAGATGGATGATGGACCAAATGAAAACTTATCCAATTTAAGTTTCGAAGAATTTGATAAAGTCCGCCTGGCATTAAATAGTAAGCATAACTTGATACATCTAAAAGCGTCGGTGAGCGGTGTCTTACTTTATCCCCCCAAAGAAGGGGGCACACATGTTGGAAGGCTGGGTGTCGGTTCTGCAGTGAAAGCCGGGCAAGTTTTAGGCCTAGTCGGCAACTTAAATGGGATTCGGGTGGAAATTGATATACCTGAAGTTGATATCGCTGATGTAAAAATCGGGATGCCAGCTACTATTCACGGTTTGGCCTTTGGCAAGCAGACCTTGCGGGGGGAATTGGTTGCCATTAATGCAGAGGCTTCGACTGGGACAAATACTGGATTACCTACCTTCACAGCCATTGTTGAAGTGCATGAATTAAGCCCGCAACAACAAATTTGGGTTAAAGTGGGAATGAGTGCTGCGATTGAAGTCACCTTACGACGTTCAAATAAAATGTTAATTCCCATTGACGCCATCAGCCAAGAAAAAGGAAAAAGCATCGTTTATGCAGTCAACGCAAATGGTCAATTGGCCAAACGCCTGGTTACGACCGGTCCAGTTACTGGTAACAAAGTGGTCATCGAAGCAGGCTTACAAGTCGGTGATGTGGTGCAGTATGATAAATTTAACTAATATTTCAAAACGCTATCAAGTTGGCTCGGTTGCTACACCGATTCTTAATCAAATTTCTTTAAATATAGCCCAAGGTGAAATGCTTGCGATTGTTGGCATGTCTGGATCAGGTAAGTCGACCCTGATGAATATCATTGGTCTATTGGACAAAGCAGACCAAGGTCAATATCATTTTAAACACCACGATATCGCCAGCTTCCACGAGGATTATTTGGCTCGATTACGCAATCAATCCTTTGGTTTTATCTTTCAGCAATTCAATTTACTTCCCCGTTTTAATGCACTAAAAAATGTAGCCTTACCGCTTTTGTATCGTAAAATTCCATTGGCAACCGCGCTGATCCAAGCCGAAAAGACGATCAACCAGATTGGCTTAAGCGAATTTCAGCATCATTATCCACCACAATTATCAGGCGGACAGCAGCAGCGCATTGCCATTGCCAGGGCCTTAGTCGGTGAACCAGACGTTATCCTCGCGGATGAACCAACCGGCGCATTGGATTCGATGACCGGACAGGAGATTATGCAATTATTTTTAACATTAAATCAGGCAGGGCGTACTGTCATCATTATCACCCATGATGAGCAGCTAGCGACTCAATGTTCCAGACAAATCAAGTTAATTGATGGCAAAATCCAATGACCTTTTTGTATGAACAAACCATACAAGCTTTTACTAATTTAAAAGCATTCAAACTACGTTCATCACTCGCCACTTTGGGTATTTTAATCGGCACAGCCGCTATTGTTGCATTAATCAGCTGCAGTCTATTGGCAACTGACAAGGCCTTGTCTCAATTTCGCTCACTCAGCACCAATTTAATTGCCATCAATGTTTTTCTAGATAATCGCAATCACCATGCTGGTATCAATCAAATAAAACTCGCAGCTTGGCGAGAATTACCGGCCATGGCTCCCGACGTTGGTCAAATTGCACCATATGTTGTCACATATCAATCTGTCAGTTTTGCAGGTCACAGCCTACCAGCCACCATCATCGGCGCCGATCAAAACTTGCAAAAAATAATACACATTGATCTTGAGAAAGGTCATTTTGTTTCATTTGTAGAATCATTCGAGCAGGTTTGTGTCATTGGTCATGGGTTGGCAAAGAAATTACATCGTTTAACAGTGGATGAATACTTGGGCAAGCAACTGCGCATTGGCAAAAACGTATACACAATTATAGGCATCGCCAAGCATTGGCATGAGAATAGTTTTTTTAATGACGATATCAATCAAGCGGTGATTGTTCCGGTCGCGGGGATGGCACTCATTCATCAAGATGCTAAAATTAATAACGCCATTGCCTTATTGAAATCAACAGCCAACCTCGATGTAACGATCAATCAAATTAAAAACTTTTTGCACCAAAAAGCCCCGCAATTAGGCAGCTATGTTCGCAGTGCCAAACAACTTATCGCGAGTATGGCAAGCGAGGGTCATATTTTTAACTTACTACTTGGCGTCATTGGCAGCATAGCCATTGTGGTTGGGGGTATTGGTGTCATGAATGTCATGTTGGTTTCTGTCAGTGAACGTAAAAAGGAAATTGGTATTCGCAAAGCGATTGGTGCGCGCAATCAAGATATTCAAACATTGTTTCTGGTAGAATCGATGTTATTGTCAGTATTCGGCGGGTTATCAGGCTGCGTACTTGGTATATTTTTAACCTGGATCATCGCCTGGTTCAGCCATTGGCCCTTTAAGCTCTATCTCATCCCTTGTGCTGCTGCTTTCACCGTTTCACTCCTCACCGGCATGTGCTTTGGTTTCTACCCAGCCTATCGTGCGGCGCGCTTGCAACCGATTGAAGCCCTGCGCATTGAGTGATTCCCATTTTAGTACCAAGTAATCCTGGAAGTAAATCTTGACCTACGGTAAAATCGGTGAGCGATTGGATACGGCTTGGATTTTGTTCTCTGTTAACCGAGGCAACGCTCTTATCATTTGTTTGTTGATCAACCACATCTTATTGCAGCAGCCCCTTTCTAAGGATACTCCATATGAAGAAACTATTGGCCAAATTTAAAAAAGAAGAAGAAGCGCCACCAAAACCCTACCAACTTGAACAAATCAACGATCGCTGCATAGAGTCGCCGTTGCTCAGCTTTCATAAAAATGTCGCCTCTCAAGATGGGGAAGATGGAATTCTTGAAGAAATTTTTTCGATTTTAGGCCCCAACAACAAATATTGTGTTGAGTTTGGCGCCTGGGACGGCAAGCATTTTTCCAATACTTGGAATTTAATGAATAATAAACAATGGCATGGTCTATTAATCGAGGGCAATGCTGATAGATTTCAAGAACTCAGTACCTTATATGCAACCAATGAGCGGGTGACCACTTTAAATCGTTTTGTTGAATTCGATGGCCCGAATTCACTTGATGCTATTTTGGATGAAGTCAGCGCGCCGCATGATCTAGACTTACTCTCTATCGATATTGATGGTCTGGACTATTTTATTTGGGAAAGTTTGCTCCATCATCGCCCCCGGGTTTTGGTAGTTGAGTTCAATCCAAGTATTCCGAATGATATCGCATTTGTTCAGGCAAAATCGCACACCATCAATCAGGGTTGCTCACTACGTGCCTTGATTCTTCTCGGAAAAACCAAGGGCTACGAGCTTATTTGTTGCACAGGTTGGAATGCTTTTTTCGTTGAAAAAGAGCACTATACGTTATTTGGCATTCGCGACAATCAAATTGATAAATTATATCAACCTCTCTGCGATGGGCGAATTTTTCATGGTTATGATTCCACCGTCTACGTAGCAGGTATGCCACAATTAATTTGGTCGCAAACGATGGTTGATTCTTCCCATTTTCAAGTTTTACCAAAACCAAAACGGGTATTTGAAGATTCTCAGCGCTAAGATTTCTGCCTGACATATACCCATTCTACTTGAATGGACTTGAAGATACTCGGTATAAAAGCTTTCTTTGACGGCACTTATAACTTTAGGTCGATTAGTTTTGTTTGGAATCACTCAAGCATTGATGGTCCTATCTTTAATCTTGGCGAGCCAACTTTCAAATTAACCGAATTTATTTCTTGACCTTATCCATTATCTCAAGTATCGTGAACTTGAATGCCAATCTAGGGTGTGTTGACAATTCAGACCTCGACGTCCCGAGACGTGTTCGCGGGATCCATATCGATCTATTTCAGCAGCATAGCCCTGCGCGTTAAGCAAGATCGCTGGATCCCGCTGATAAACAGCGGGACGTAGGGCTTGGAAAAAAGTTTTGGGATCAATGTGTTTTATACATGTTGGGGCTAAATAATAAGGGTTTAAAGGATTATCATGTCAAAAAAAATATCGAAAAAATTGCTTTTTCTTTCCCAGTTGATTCTACTACCCACTGTATCTCAAGCTGGAACAATGGGAAGTGATTTTGATAAACAAGTGACAACGCCTTATTTAAGTGGGGAAGGGTCCTATACCTGGAGCTCGATTAAAAATGTTTCAACAAGAGGCATTTATTCGCAACTATCTAAAAATCATTGGGGTGGTCGTTTGGCCGCTGGTGTCATTCGCCCATACGTCAATAATTTCAGTTTTAATGCTGAATTTGGAGGCGGCTATTATGGTAACACCACAGCTCAAAATCCTAGCGGTGGCTTCAATCTATCACGTACTATTACCGGATACGATTTCTTGGTTGGTGGACTGTACCATTTAAAACAAGTTACGAGCTCAAAGACATCATTATTTTTTGATGTAGGTGCGATGGTAGAAAATATGTTATCAAGCAGTCTAGAATCCTATTCCCAATTAGTTACTGGCGGAAGATTGGACGGTGTATACAGAATAAAACAATATCGAACGGCGATGCTGCCCGAAATAAAGACTGGTGTCATCTTTCAACTGGTCAGTAATTTGGATGTTACTCTTTCTTACCTGCATGTTTTTGGATCAGTGACTTCATCAAGCACCAGCCTGGGGAGCCAGTCGACTTTTGACAGAGAAACGTTGACTTTTGACGGAAATAGACTGTTGCGCTCGGGAAATGCGATTTTATTAAATCCTAGCCTTAACTCTATCATGCTCGGATTGCGGTACAACTTTGTCGGATAAGGACTGTATTTGTTGAATTTGAAGATTGACGTTAGTTAGACTTTGTCTATCTCCCGTGAATTATTCGCGGGAGATAGAGATCTTGATCAACGCACAGCGCTTATGGTGCTGAAATAGAACGACATGGATCCCGCGAACAAGTCGCATGACGTCAAGATTTGAATTGTCAACATACCCTAGTAAAAAAAGCTAAATTTTTACCAAAAAGGAGTTTGCCATGAAAGCTAAAAAACGTTTTACCAATAAAATAAAAATAAAAAACAAATTCGTGATAAAGTCAAAAGCAACCGGCTGCGGTTGTACCTGCGGTTGTTGAGAGCATCAAGCACATGGCTCTGGGTTAGCTGATATTGATAACTGGTGGCTACTTGACTAGTCGGGTAGCAACCTATGGTACTAAAGGTTCATTAAGATGACATCACAAGCTTTAGAGAGAAGCATCAGCTATATTTATGATACTCTTGATTTACGGATGATTGAAAAAAAGATAACCAGCAACCATTATCTTGGCTACAAATGGCTGAAGAAGGATGCGGCGCTTGCATGCAAACTTTACAGAAACTTTTTATGTCTCAACGTAAAATACAAAGAGACAAATATATTGGTTCCAAGTGAAGAAATTGATGAAATCTGGCATAATCATATTTTAGAAACTAAAAAATATGCTGAAGATTGCATGCATATTTTTGGTTCATATTTTCACCATTATCCATACTTGGGTTTTGATGATGAAACCACTCGAAAAGATCTGAATAAAGCCTTTGCAAATTCACAAAAATTATATTTTCAAGAATTTGGTGAGTATTATTGAAGTCTGTTCACAATTCATATTTTGACGCACCCAAACAAATCTCAAGACATGATGGTTCAGAAGATGAGTTGTCAGCAACCCCCTTTAAGAAAAGATGCTTAACGCCATGATGGATCAGTCCAATTTTCTTCAAATATTACCAGAAATAGAGAACAGTTTACCTGATATTTTCTTTGAAAAATTATTTGAGCATCCCGTTTTGTCTCAATCTTTTTTGGAGTTTCCTTATGCACCGCCCCCTGAACTCATCCAAAAAATTAATGACGTAATTTCCAGGTTGTCTTTTCAATTTTATCCTAAAACTGAAACAGGAGAGGTGGAAAAGTTACTTGCATCTTCTTTTCATTTAAATACAGAAGAGAAAGTAATCGTTGGCAACGGCGGTTTTTATCTTTTAAATCTATTGATTAAAATGATGTTATTAAAAAAAGAACCGAGGATATTGTTACTATCCCCCGATTTTTTTTACTTTAAACATGTTTGTTCACAATTCAACGTTGTGATTACAGAGTTTGTCTATTCAAACTTTGATATTCATGTAGATGAGTTATGTCAAACAATCAAAGATTTTCATCCTGACCTAGTGCTCATGAGTAATCCCAACAATCCTTCAGGAAAAGCACTGGATACCGATTCAATAAGAAGAATAATCAGCGCATCAACTGGGTTGGTCGTAATCGACGAAGTTTATGCTGATTTTGCCGCACAAACGATGATTCCGCTGGTATCCACTTGCGACAATCTACTGATTTTACGTAGTTTTTCTAAAATTGGTTTTGCTGCCATTCGATTTGGTTATTTTTATGGGAATAAGTACGTCATAAAAACTTTAAAAAAACTAAGAGAACCTTTTTCTATTAACTTATTTACCCTGGAAATTGCAAAGCTTGTTATACAAAATTTCAACTTGATCCAACAAAACATCGATGACTTTATTCTCATAAGAGATCAGATGCACAGTGAACTAGAGAAAATAAGTCTTATTCATGTTATTCCGAGCAGCTCAAATTTTATTGTGGTCGGATTAGATAAAAAAATTCCTGCTTTAGACCTATATCATCAGCTAGTTAGCATGAAAGTTGTTGTTCGACATTATTCAAAACCATCACAAACAGAAAATTACCTCAGATTAAGCGTGTTTAACGCTGAGACAAATCAACGGGTTGTGAAGTGTTTATCCGATATAATTGATAGGATCTATTCACAAAGTGTCATAACGTAATTTTTGTAATCAAAAACAAGACGTTACCAATGTTTTCCCGACCAGGAATATACGTGACTATCAGTGAAACCCGCTGGTAACCAGCTGAAACCCAAGGTAAGGCGCCTGGAAAGGGAATTCCGTGGTTGAGATCTGGTCTCGCTGTGGCCAGAATAGCAAAGCCGCCACCCACATTGACCGCTTCATTCAAATGATAAACTTTTTGAAATGCGTAACCAACAATGGGTTCTACATTTTTGTGTGAATCAAGAAATGCGAAAGCGTAAAGACCGTGCCAATTGCCATTTTCGTCATAAAAACCTTTGCCAAGACCACCACCCCAAGGATTTTCATTGTATTGATGAATCCTGGATTGGTCATAAAAATAACGATTATGCCAAGCATACGAAGGTAAATAGAATTCATTTTTCCCTTCGGTCCAAATTTGCTTTAATCGGTACGAAGCTCGTTGGAAGAAATTAGGCTTTCCTGAGTAGCAAGGTCGACAAGATCGGTCTTGTTGTGCTTGGCCATTGGCAGTTGTTAATTGATCTGAGAACACCGCACTCGAATAAATGAATAAGAGAAAAATCTTCAGATACGTCATCGTCATTACTTGATGATCTCGAAGATGATGGCAGCGACCATACCTGTTATTGGTACCGTTAGCAGCCATGACGAAAAAATCACTTTTAGGGTCGACCAGCAAGTACCTGCCATCCCCTCAACCAACCCGACACCCACAATCGAACCCGTCACCGTTTGTGTTGTTGAAATGGGGATACCCCATTCCGTTCCAGCGCAAATGACCATAGCCGCACCGGTTTCGGCACAACAACCCCGCATGGTATTTAATTTCGTTATTTTGGTGCCGAGTGTTTGAACTATTCTCCATCCACCCGCCAGCGTTCCCAATGCAATCATGAGGTAAGAGGAAATAACAACCCAAAAGGGGACATAAAATGAACCTTTGATCCAAGTTGCGGAAAACAATAATGCGGCGATGATCCCCATGGTCTTCTGAGCATCATTCGCACCATGAGTCAAACTTAAAAAAGCCGACGACATAAGCTGAAAGCCTTTGAAAACCTGATTTATCGATTGTCCCCCCTGTTTTTTAAATACGTATGTCAGGATAAAAGTTAAAATAAAACCGGCGCTTAAGCCAACAATCGGGGCAATAAACATCCCCATGAAGACTTTAATTAAGCCTACCCATTTGATTGCGGCAAAGCCGCCTTGTACGAGGGCAGCACCACCTAAACCCCCAATCAATGCTTGCGACGAGCTGGTTGGTATACCATAATACCAAGTCAGTAATCCCCATAAAATAGCAGACAATAATCCAGCAAAAATAAGCGCGACGCTGATGACGCTTGCGTCTATCAAATCTTGCCCAATGGTTTTAGCGACCGTCATATTGAAAAACAAAAACGCGATAAAGTTAAAGGAAGCCGCCCATAAAACCGCTGGCCCCGGTTTTAACACACCAGTCGTCACAATGGTCGCAATAGAATTAGCGGCATCATGAAATCCATTGATAAACTCGAATGCATAGGCGGTAAATATAACGCAAAGAATGAACAAGATGTCATGATCCATGGTTTCTAGGCCCTCCTATATGGCTACTTGGTACTGCCAAAGACTTATCTCATGCTGAGCATCGCGAGACATCTCCGCAAATTGAAACGATCATTCATGAAGTGAAGCTTTGTAGTAGGCAACATCCCTATAAATAATAACTCCCAAATGTCATAAATCCTGAAACCATTTTCATCAGCTTCTGAATAGCAAACGGCAATTCCACACCACCTGCCGCACGGGCTGTATCGGCATGTTGCAGTTCGTCTGCTTGCATCGCCGCCAAAATAGCATGGGACTTCAAATCCCCGGTTGGAACATCTTCGCGATGTCGCTGTAAATGATCACTCACTTGTCGCTCTGTTTCCGCAACAAACCCCAAGCTCCAGCGATCTCCTGCCAAACCAGCCAGGGCACCCAAGATAAACGAACCCGCATACCAGAGGGGGTTTAGTGAACTTGGCTGGCTATTTAACTCTGATAAACGTTGCTCGCACCAGGCAAGATGATCGGTTTCTTCCGCCGACGCTTGCAACATTTGCATTTTCACTTGCTCAAGCTTTGCTGTTAACGCTTGACCTTGATATAATGCTTGTGCGCATACTTCGCCGGCATGATTAACCCGCATTAATCCAGCAACATGGCGTTTTTCTTCAACGCTCATGTCTACATCAAGCAAATCGTGTCCAGGTGTTGTTCGGTTGCTAAGGCGTTGTTTAGGAATACATACCGTTCTCAGAGCGGCATCTATTTCAATAACAAGTTGATCGATAAATGATAAGCTACGCATATAATTAATTATCATAATAAATGATAACAACTATGCTAGCACAATTACAGGAATTTTTAATGAGTATAAAGAATATTGTTCAGCGACTAAAACGTTTTTTTTGCCCGGTGCATAAACGAACCAAATTAACCGGTAGTATCAAATTTTTTGACAGAAAAAAACGTTTTGGATTTATTGTGGCCGACAAACATGAATACTTTTTTCATGCCGCATCGACCCAACCCAAAGATTTTAAATCTTTACAAGATGGTGTCGCCGTCACATTTGTTGTTATCGAGGGCAAGAAAGGCCCGCAAGCTGATAAGATCGAAATCATCAGTTCCTAAGTGAGGTATCACATGCAACAAAATAGCCTAACCGTGCAAGAGCATATTTTGCAATTACGTAACCATCTTAATTCGCAAATTCTTGGGCAATCTAGTTTAGTCTCGCGGCTACTGATTGCATTGCTGGCAGATGGTCACCTGTTGGTCGAGGGTGCACCTGGCTTAGCCAAAACGCGTGCGGTTAAAGCTTTATCCGCGGGTGTTGAAGGAACTTTTCATCGAGTTCAATTTACGCCAGATTTACTACCAGGGGATTTAACAGGCACGGACGTATATCATCCAGAAGATGGGTCATTTGTATTTTTACCTGGCCCAATTTTTCATAACATGGTCCTGGCAGATGAAATTAATCGTGCCCCGGCAAAAGTACAATCAGCTTTATTAGAGGCAATGGCAGAGCGCCAAGTCACCATTGGAAGTAAGACCTATCCACTTCCTGAATTATTTTTAGTGATGGCGACGCAAAATCCTATTGAGCAGGAAGGCACTTATCCTTTACCCGAAGCACAATTAGACCGTTTTTTAATGTATGTTACCATCGGTTACCCAGATGCAACTGTCGAACGAGATATTCTCTTATTAGCGCGAGACGAAGCCAATAATCCAAGCATAAGCCATACTGATTCATCAGCTGCACATGACATTACGCCCTTAACACAACGGACTTTATTTGAAGCACGCCAACAAGTGTTAAATGTTCACACAAGCGATGCATTAGAGCAGTATATCGTGCAATTGGTCATTGCCACCAGACAACCGGCCATTTACAGTCCGTCGTTGGCCCGCTGGCTTCGTTTTGGCGCCAGTCCTCGAGCCACCATCGCCCTGGATCGGTGCTCTAAAGCCCATGCGTGGCTGGCTGGTCGTGATTATGTCACACCAGAAGATGTGCATATTATTGCACATGATGTATTAAGGCATCGAGTTTTATTAACATTTGAGGCAGAGGCAGAAGGTGTGAGTCGAGATGATTTTATCAACGAGCTTTTGCGATTAGTCACCATTCCGTAAATTTCTCGAGGCCAGCATGGAAGGACTGTCAGTCACCTTATCAGATCTAATCACCCTCAAAAGATACGCCCAACAGGTCCATTACCACCCAGAGGGCTATTCCTTGCGACCGGGCCAGCATCGCTCTAAATTACGCGGTCGTGGCATCGACTTTGCTGAGGCACGAAACTATCAAGCGGGCGATGATATCAGACACATGGAATGGCGAGTCACTGCCCGTACAGGCAGACCCCATGTCAAAGTGTATCAAGAAGAGCGAGAGCGACCGGTTGTGATTTTATCGGACTTTAATCCCTCGATGTATTTTGGTACTCGCATTGCGTTTAAATCAGTCGTTGGGGCACGTCTTGCTGCATTATTGGCCTGGACTGCGGCAAAACAAGGAGACCGTGTTGGTGGCTTTATATTCTCCGATCAGTCACACCATGAATTTACGCCACGTGCTCGTCAGAATGGTGTGTTGCCTTTCTTGGCTGGGTTAAGCCGCTATACCCAAATAAATCGGTCCAAAGAACACCGCTCAGGAGACAGCCGCTCCTTCAATCAGGCCTTACTCCGAGCCCGGCATGTTGCTAAACCTGGTAGCATTTTGGTATTGATCAGTGATTTTTATCATCTAGATCAAGACACGGAGCAACATTTAAATCGTTTACGCAGTCACAGTGATTTGCTGGTGTACCATGTCTGTGATCCATTAGAACTGGCACCCCCTCCTCCAAGCCGTTACGCCATCACCGATGGAAAAAAATCATTATTACTGGATACAACCCTCGATTCAGTTCGATTTGGTTACCAATTTTATTGTGAAAAAAGAATCAATGCCCTGCGCTCGCAATTGAAACGCTTACAAATTCAATATACACAAGTTTTGGCAGAAACAGATTTACCGCGCTTGTTGAAGCAAACCTTTCCAGGGAGGTTGGGCAAATGATACCCGCCGCCGCCCCGATGACAGCCCATGAGTTGTCGCAATTACATGATATCCATTTACCCGAAGTCATCCCGGCTTGGGAACTAGCGCCGGGCTGGTATGCTCTAATTTTAACCGCGGTTTTATTGTTTATGTTTGTTTACTCACGGATACGAGCCACCCGTGCCTTTAGTCAAGCCCGACACCAAGCATTAAAAGAATTAGATCAGCTAAAGACAGAACACCAACAAAGCCCAAATAGTCAGCGCAGCACCGCCCATGTTTCTGAATTACTAAAACGGGTCGCTTTGGCTTATTTCTCGCGCGAGCAAGTCGCTGCTTTACAAGGGGATGTATGGATAAGGTTTTTAAATGAAACCGCAAAAAAATTAGATTTTAATCAAGTTCGCACCGAATTATTGACCTATCCATATCAACCACCCCAACCATGCGATTTAACTCTTTTTTTCCACTTAAGCCAGCAGTGGATTGATTGCCAAGGAAGAAAGCGCGCTAATAAGCGAGGGCAACGATGTTCGAGCTAGCGGCACCATGGGTCTTACTGGCAATCCCTTTACCTTTTATCCTCTGGTATTTTTTACCGCGCGCATCGTTGAGATTATCAATCGCGTTGAAAGTACCTTTTTTCAATGCCATGACTGACTTCATGGCCGATGAAAAACGATTTTTCTCTAAAGAAAACTACTTTAAACTATTATTCATCAGTTGGTGTTGTCTTCTAATAGCACTTGCCGGACCGCGGTGGGTAGGACAGCCACGCACCTTATCACATGATAGCTACAATATTATGTTGGCTCTGGATGTCTCACCCAGCATGGGCATCAATGACATGCAAATGAATCAACGACGGGTGACCAGATTATCAGCGGTTAAACGAGCTGCACGCCAATTCGTCCTTGATCGGGTCGGTGATAAAATCGGCTTAATTCTATTTGGTGAACGAGCTTATCTTTTAACACCACTCACGTTTGATCGACAAACTGTCTTGATGCGCTTAGACGATGCATCCGTTGGTTTAGCTGGGAAATCTACATCATTAGGGGATGCATTGGGCTTGGCCATTAAACGATTAGAACATGTCCCGGCCAAGGGCCGCATGGTTATATTGTTAACGGATGGGGTGAGTAACTCTGGCGTTTTATCGCCTTTAAAAGCCGCCGAATTAGCAAAAATGGACAAGATCAAGGTATACACCATTGGGTTACATTCTGAAATCGATCCCAACTCCTTTAGCGGTCTTTTTTTAAGCACTAATGGGACGGCCGATTTAGATGAGGATACATTGAGGCAGGTTGCAAAAATGACCGGTGGTCAATATTTTCGAGCATCGAATTTGTCATCATTACAACGCATTTACCAATCCATTGATAAAATGGCCCGTGTTTCTCAAGAACAAGCATTCGTTCGTCCGCAGCATGAGTACTACCCTTGGTTTTTGGCAATCGGACTTGGACTGTTCTTATATGTTCTGGCAAAACAAAGCGGTTTAATTCAAAAGGTGCGTCATGGCTAATATCCATTTTTTAAGACCTTATTGGTTATTCGCCTGCATCCCGCTCATCTTGTTTGGATATACCCTACTAAAACAAAAAACAGTCATTGCGGCTTGGCAACCTATCTGTGACTCGCATTTGCTCGATCATCTTCTAAAAAAACAAGGCCCAAGCAGACATATAGGCCCCATCATTCTATTAATCAGCAGCGCATTGATGATGATTTTAGCGCTGGCTGGCCCGACTTGGTCAAAAATCAGCCTACCAACCTACCAGCAGATACAACCCCGGGTGATATTATTGGATCTATCTGAAAACATGCTTTTACGCGATCTGCCACCAGACAGGTTAACCCGAGCCAAGTTTAAATTGCATGACATTTTACAGCGATCGGACATGGGGCAATTCGGTTTGATTGTATACACCGGTGAGCCTTTTGTGGTATCGCCTCTCACCGACGATGGCCAAACCATCGACACCCTCCTTTCTTCAATTCAACCAAACATCATGCCACTGGGAGGCAATCGATTAGAACTCGCCTTAGATGAAGCACAAGCGTTAATCAAAGATTCTGGCTCAACCTCCGGCGAACTGCTGGTCCTGACAGCACAAATACCATCAACACCGGCCGTCGAAACCGCCCAATTACTTGCCCGGAAAGAAATTTATACCTCGGTGATGCCTTTGTTGAGTGACAAAGGGGCCATCCCATTATTTGAACCATTCGCAAAAGCCGGTCAAGGGATGGTGATCCCAATACAGAATAATAATTCAGACATAGAAGCTTGGTTTAAATCATCACAAACAAAGCGCGCCTATCAGGCAAATGATATGAAAGATATTCCGCTTTGGCATGATGAAGGCCGCTGGTTTCTCTTGGTCGCGCTGTTGCTGCTCCTGCCCGTGTTTTGGCGCGATTGGTTACTGAGGATTAACACATGAAGCGCACCAATCAAAATCAATTACTCTCCCTGGTTGTCTGTTTATTATTTTCAACCACCGCCCTTTCCTTTCAATGGCAAGATCTATGGGAAACCAAAGATCATCAGGCGCAGACCATGATGGAAAAAGGTTTATATACTGAGGCCGAGCAAACATTTAAACGGGAAGATTGGCGCGCTGCTGCGGCGTTTCGTGCCAAAGATTATCAAAAAGCGGCATCACTCTATGCTCTGTCAAAACAGCCAGATGCCGATTACAATGCCGGGAATGCTTTCGCACACATGGGACAGTATCCACAAGCCATTCAAGCGTATGATAAAGCCTTGAAAATCAATCCAAAGAATGCCGATGCAAGCTACAATCGCAAAATTGTTGAAGCGCTTTTAAAAAAGCAGTCTCAAAACAAGCAACCCGAACAAAAACCTAAATCCGATACGCCCGATCAAAACCAACCCAATCAAGACAAATCAAACCAATCTGGGCAAAATCAACAAAATCCAAATCAATCTGATTCCAAATCTAACCAGGATCAATCACATCAAACCAATCAAAAAGACCCATCAAACCAAGATCAACAACACCCAAGTGATCAAACACACCCAAAAGACCCTGATCAACAAGACGAAAACAAACAAGAGCCCACTAAACCAACCCCAAGCACCGAACAAACAAAACAGAACCAAGCAGATAGCACCAAGAAAAATAAGCCGCTATCTGCGGCCGAGCGCGAGCAACAGTTGGCAAAAGATCAATGGTTGCATTTGATTCCTGACGATCCTGGTGGCTTGCTGCGAGAGAAATTTTTGCGTGATTATTTACGTAGAAGGGGGGAGCCTTCCCCATGAGGCCTAAACCCGACTCCTTATCTTAACAGAGGTCTTAACAGATGAAGCGCTTGATTGTTCTATTACTATGCTGGCATACCGCTTTTGCTTCTATTTTTTTAGAAATTGACCCTCCAACCATCAGGTTTGATCAGACCACGCGCTTAACACTCACCATCGACACCATTCACAATCGCGGAGTTCCAGATTTAACACCGTTATTATCTGATTTTGATATCATCAGTACCGAGAGAAGCCTAAATTATAGCATGATGAATGGTCAAGCCAGATCAATCAGTCAATGGGGAATTGTATTAAAACCCAAAAAGATAGGGGTGATCTCGATCCCTCCCATTCACATCGGGCACGACCAAACTTTATCAAGCCAAGTAACCGTTAAAGCCAGTGCACCAACACCCTTGACTTTGAATAAAGGCAATCATGAATCGGGCAACTCAATCTTTACCACCGCCATTGATAATCCGTCCCCTTTTATCAATCAACAAATCATCTATACTGTGCAACTATTTAATCGTCAACGGTTGTTGGATGCCCAATATCAACCCCCGCAAGTTGAAGATGCCCTGTTAATCCCCTTAGGGGAAGGAAGGCATTATCAAACGCAAACCCAGGGTCAAATTTATGATGTGGATGAACAAAAATATGCGATTTTTCCTCAAAAAACAGGCACCTTACTCATTCGCCCGCCATCATTTCATGCTTTAGCCGATCAGGATGGCAGCCCGATCCGGATTGACTTGCAAGGCAGGCCGATCACATTACAAGTAAAGCCAGCACCGCAAGATCAAAAAACATGGCTGCCAGCAAGACAAGTGGAGCTAACCGAATCGTATGACTGGTCGGGCTCAACTGCAGATGAAGGCACGACCATTGTTCGCACGATCAACGTCAAAGCAGAAGGAGTGGTCGCCCAAATGCTGCCTGTCTTGTCATTTACCAGCAATGAAGAATATCGCGTCTACCCAGAAAAACCATCGACCGATAATAGCATTCAAAATAACACTTTATGGGGAACATCGCAGATTCAAGTCACTTATTTACTCTCAAAACCCGGTCATATCACCTTACCCGCAATTGAAGTGCCCTGGTACAATGTCGTCACCAAACAAACTAAAATCGCCAAACTCCCATCCCGGATTTTCACCGTGAAGCCCAAAGCCGGCATGATGGCGGCTAAAAAGAAATCCCGACCACACGCACTAAAACACCTCAAAGTGAGCCAACCATCAAATAAAATCAAACCCAATTGGTTATGGATAGGGATTGGGATCAGCGTCATCATTTTTTTGATGATGGGGTTTATCTATTGGTACATTTGCGCTTCAAGAAAACAATCCCCCCTCGAAGTCGATAAGCCTCAAGATACATTCCACAATGCCTGCAAAAGTAATGATCCGAAACGGGTTCGGGCGGCACTGTTGGCTTTCGCAAGAGTGAACTGGCCAAAAACCAATATTTTAAATCTCCATGATATTCCAATTATCGATCCGGCCTTTAAATTGCTGATTGACCAGCTATCTGCAGCGTTATATAGCCCGGGACATCAAGATTGGCGCGCGGAGGAATTATGGCGATACATATCTAAATTAAGAACTAACGACAAAAAACCGCAAAAACGAAAACGCCAGCTCCCCCCCATTCATCCTCAACGAGATAAAACATGAAAAAGTCCATTATTTTATTATCAGGTGGGCTTGATTCAGCCACCTGCCTCGCTTACGCTCATTCAAAAAATCAAGCATGTTATGCGCTCAGTTTTAACTATGGTCAAAAGCATCTTGCGGAGTTGATCGCAGCGCAGCGTCTAGCCAAAGAGTATCAAGTCTTGCAACACCAAATCATCAACCTGCCGGCCATAGCCGAATGGGGTGGCTCGGCATTGACCAATGAAAACTGCCCAGTGCCAGATTATTCCGACACAACCGAAATCCCGATAACCTATGTACCAGCCAGAAATACCATCATGTTATCCATGGCGCTTGGGTTTGCTGAAGTTTTACATGCTGATTATATCTATCTGGGTGTGAGTTCAGTTGATTATTCAGGGTACCCTGATTGTCGCCCCGAATACATTCAAGCTTTTACACAGTTAGCGAATTTGGCGACCAAACGTGGGGTGGAAGGTCATCCGATTATGATTGAAACACCGTTAATGGATTTAAGCAAATCGGAGACAATTCAACTTGGTCTATCGTTAGGGCTTGATTATTCAAAAACCATTTCCTGCTATAGAGCAACCGACTCCGGATTGGCCTGTGGCCAATGTGACAGTTGTCATTTAAGAAAAAAAGGCTTTGAAGAAGCTCAGGTGGTTGATCCCACGCACTATTTGATCTAAGGTTGATGTTAGGGCCTGTTGACAATTCATCTTTTGAAAACCGACATCCCGCGACTTGTTCGCAGAATCCAGAGATCTTGTTTCATGCGAAAGCCAATTGCATAAATATAGCTCACGATGGATCCTGCGGACAAGCCGCAGGACATCGAGAGTCGAGACATGAATTGTCAACAGACCGGAATGGTACTAACTTGTAGAAGGAGAGATCAAATTAACAAATGGATCAGGATGATACGAAGGTGTATCAACAACAAAGCGATCATCACCGATTGCTCACCTTTGATTCGTGGCATCCATGCGATCTTAGCGGGCAAACCGTATTTTTTTTTCATGAAAGATCGACTCAGATCCGGCAAGCTCGTCGTACAGCGTCAGAAGATGAATGGCCAACAGATAATCCGGCATGCAGTTATCTTGATTATGCTGCCCGCAACACTAACCAGCTGTTTCTGGCACCACCACGCAACTGAAAAAACGGCACCGCTACCCTCTGGCGTTCCGCAAACACAGAACCCACCCTCATTTACCCGAGTGAACGTTAGCGGGAGCTTAAATGTCAATTTACACACAGGTGCCAAGCAACCCCAGCTCATTTTTCATGGGGATCCACGCGATCTGTCTGGTATATCCTGGCAGGTTCAGCATCATGAGTTATTCGTCAATTTAGGCAGGGGATATCCCAAGTATGGCCCGGTGACGGTGGATGTGTACTCACATTATTTGGTTTCATTCACATTCAAAGGCAAGGGAACGATCAGTGGTAAACAACTCTATTCTCGATCACTCGATCTCTACATTAAAAATAAAGGGAAAACCCAATTAGACGGGCAGATTGCATTAAATCATGCAACCTTCATAAGCTCTGGATACACACAAATTCAAGGTATTCATAGCCATAACTTACAATTAAATTTAGCAGGAACCACCCATGTGCAATTATCGGGTATTACCGATTTAACGACCCTGACCATGAAAGGACAAAGTTGGCTAAGTTTATACTGGGTTAAGAGCCACAAATTAAAAGCTCAATTAAAAGAGAACGCCCGAGCACAACTGGCTGGCGTTGTTGCAGTTTTGGATCTAAAAGTATGCGACTCTGCCCGCTTTAATGGGCGATATCTGCGAGCCAATGAAGCCTTTGTCAAAACATTCAATCAAGCTGAAGCCGATATTTCTGTGCTATATGCCCAGCATACCATCGCTCATGACGCCAGCAATATTTATTATTATAAACTTCCTGATATGAAAACCGATTTCATGGTAGAAAACGGCTCAGTACTAGATATGCGGGAGTGGGAACGTACTTTTATGCAAGATACAACCCGTTATAATCAACAATTGTAAATAAGCCCTATTCACCTATATGCATGGCGTTGTTGAATAAATGGGTGCACTAAAATTAGGATTTAAAATAAATGGAGAGAAAAATATGAAGAAAACATTAAGCATGATAGCAACATTGGTGAGCAGTTCGATATTACATGCGGGCGCCATGAGTTCAGTGCCGACGAAACCAGCATTAGTGCCTTATGTGATGGGCGAGGCATCTTATACAAACATACAAATTGCGACTATCTCTTTAAACGAACTATCCGTTTCTGCAACTAAACAAAACTGGGGTGGACGTTTGAGCGCAGGTTTTGTTTACCCTGTATCAGAGAAATTTCGTTTTATAAATGAGATTGGTGGTGGTTATTATGGTGATATCAAAAAAAAGGTCGGGAATGCCAATTCCTCTAAAAATTCGATCGATGGTTATGATGTTCTCGCGGGTGGCTTGTATAGACTGCGGTCGTTCGATTCCAGATATTTATCAGGTGATTTGGATTTATTAGCCCAAATTGGATTTATGTTAGAAAATTGTCGCAATCAATTATCTGCTGATTTAGGTACATTAAATGTAGGTAATGCTCTTCATGGTAGAACTAATTCCAAAAATAGTGTGACGCAGGCTTTACCTGAAATCAAAGTAGGTGGTGTTTACCAATTTAATTCAAATTGGGGACTTTCAGTAGCTTACTTGCATGTATTTGGAGCCGATAGAAATATGAGTCAAAATACGAAATTTAATATATTAAGTGGTATGACCATCGATGTAAACGCTAATCTACAAAACCCCACACTTGATTCGGTTATGTTTGGGTTGCGCTATAGTTTTGCGTAGATTTAGATATAACTACTTAGATAGTGTCTTCACGAGGCTTTGTTTCTTAACTGCAAACTGGTAAATCACCAGTTCTGCTGGTGATACTCCAATAGCTTTTAACGTTACGGAGTATATTCGGAGGTCTGACATAGGATAATCTTCAGTTGGCTTGATGAGTTAACAAAAGGAGATGGATCTATGTCAGAACACCGTAGTCTTACCCACTCTAAATGAAATTTCAAGTTTCTCAAAGGAACAAGAAATGTATTGTTGATTATTAGGTGATAGGGTAAATTTTTTGAATAGCTTCAAGCTGCAAAGTGGTTAAAATATTTTCGATTTTGTAAGAGGCTCAATGGACTGATTTTATGAATAAAAATTATGAGAAGTTAAAAAGTCTGATCGCATCACGTCAGTTAAAACTGTTCTTTATTCTTTCCATGCCTCGCTCACGATCACAAGTTATCCAGATCGCTTTAACAGAATCAAGAGGAATTGATGGGCAAATTAACTCCCCTTTCTGTAATTATAATAATTATCCTTTATCCTGGAACGTTAATGAAAACAAATATAGTATTCGATCCTTTGAAGATGGTTGTAGAAAAATAATAGATAGATATACCGATCTTAAATCCAAGCAAAACATTGCTGGTAGAACGGTAAATTTATTAGTACATGAACATTTTTCTAATTTATTGTTGGATGAAATGAAATGGTTATTAGACTTATCCATCGATTTTGTTATTTTGTTTCGCGATCCCATCAGACAAATTTCATCTTATTTAACAAGAGTATTACACGATAAATTGTTTACTCCATTTGCAGAGTTATTGTCTATCGAGAAAACTTTCGAACTGATTTCACTTTTAGAAGACTCATCTGCTGATCAGTACCAAGAAAAAATGACGATATTCCAGGATTTTTTTCAGCCGCAACAAGTCGCCAGAGTTCTAAATACATCAATCAAGGATAATGTGTCTTATGTTGATATAAAATCAGCGTATCATGTGGTTATGGAAGAAGTCGCTTATTTTATTAGAATTGCTTGGGAAAACTTTCAATGTGGTTTTAATTTTTTACTGGAGTCAAAGCATCATAAGAAGCTCAATATTGTTATGATTGAATCTGAAGAGTTTATTGCAAATCCCAAAGCAGTCTTATTGACTATTGCAAAAGAAATTTCTGAAATAGTTTATTGTGACGAAATGATCAATGCTTGGAGGAAAGCGGTTGGTCCAAACTTTTACTGTTGTGTTTTTAAAGATTATTTTGAAAATATTGGGTTTCTTTCCTCAAGAAGCAGTAAAAAATTACACATGGATGTGACGAAAGTGGAAAGTAAATTTGATGTAGAAAACTTCCCTAAGATATTAAGAGGCATTGTTGATGATGCCATGAAATTGTACAAAGATTGTTTGAGTATCAATATAAACCATCATGATACAGCAGCAAAGAATTTTTCTTTGACGGATGTTTTGAGTCTTAAACAATCATATTATTGGCTTGAAAAATTTCGAAATGTAAAAAATACACCGTTACTGCCTTTTGTTAATTTAAATAACACTACTTCTTGGAGTTATTTTAAAAAATGCACTATCAACATAAAAAAAATATTTTTTGAAAAATTTCTGGATGATAAGGGCAAAGAGTATGATTTTTCAGTAGTGATACTGGCGTTGTTAAAGACTGTATTTTATCGATATACAAACCAGGAAAATATTAGCATAGGGATAGAAATAAAAGCAGTAAACAGCGGCTCGACAGAACCGAATTTTTGGCCTCTGCTAAGCAATTTAACCATCGAAACAACTTTTTTGAAATTGTTGCAACACGTTCAGGAAAATATAGCGATTGCTGCTCTAAATCAAGGGATTTCATTTTCAGAGATTAGTCGCCGATTAAAAATGACTGATAACCTTGATACGGATCATTATTTTCAAGTAGTTTTTGATCGTTATAATCATTTAAAGCCAAACAAAATAAACAAAAAAACATGTTTGATTATCAAGCCGTATGAGTCTAATGATGAAATAAAACTCGTGTTTCAATATTTGCCGCCCTCGTTTCAAGCAGGAGCGATGGAGCGAATGATGACTCATCTTGAACAATTATTACGAGGTATTTCTAAAGATTTTGGTAGTAAACTTTCAGCATTACCATTTCTGCCAGAAAAAGAGCAACGAACTTTATTGATCGATTGGCGTCAAATTGACAGGCCATATCCTGCCGACAAAACGGTTTATCAGTTATTTGAAGAGCAAGTGGAAAAAACGCCTGATCACATTGCGGTGGTTTTTGAGGAACAGACATACACGTATCGAGAATTAAATTCACAGGCCAATCAGTTGGCGCATTATTTACGAGAGACTTACACGATTGAACCAGAT